>NZ_CDSBIE010000006.1:0-203856 GCF_977113345.1 Adlercreutzia sp. CNCM I-6216 | reverse complement strand
GCGGGCGGCCAAAGTGCGGTAGCGCCCCCGGCCGGGAACCGGGGGCGCCGCCGGCGGGATAGAGTGGCGCGTTCGGCTGATTTTGCGGTAGCGCTAACACTCCACGGCCTCGCTACTCATCCTTGTCCTCCTTCCCGATGGCGTCCATGCACGTCTGGTACAGCCTCTGCTCGGCCTCGGGCGGCTCGTAGCCGCACAGCTCCATGGCGTCGGTCAGCGCGACGAAGTCGCGGCAGTTGTCGGCGATCATCTCGCGGCTCCATTTGTCAACAGGGCATTCGCTCAGGTGGCAGAACGCGGCGATGGTCACGGCCGGCCCCATGGGCAGGTCGACCTCGTGCAGCTCGCAGAACTCGTTAACGTCGTATTCGTACACGTCGATCTCGGCCCCCGGCGCCATGGCCGCGACGATGGTCCCCGGGTCGATCTCCAGAAGGTGCCCGGCGAGCCACGCGGAGCGCGAGGCGTCGGCCTCCTCGAACTGGGCGACGGCCTCGTCCCGGCGGGCGCGCATCTTCTCCTCCTCGGGGTCCGGGGCCTCCTCGGCGGCCGGGAAGTAGAGCCACGCGCACGAGTTGCAGCCGTTGAACTCGGCCACCGCTCCCGGCTCGATGTCGAACCCGTCGAGGTCTTCGGGGGAGTTGATGAGCCCCTTGTACGACATGCCGGCGGGGCTCCCCTCCACGACCTCCACGCCCGCATCTGCCAGGGCCGTCTCCATCTCGGCGCGCCACTGCGCACGGTCGCGGGCCGACCGGCGCCGCTCGGCCTCCCACTTCCACCCGCTCGCTCCGGCGTCCAGGATGGCCTTGGCCGCCTCGGGGTCGTCCTCGAACTCGCCGACGGCCTCCATCCACTCCATGGTCATCTGCTCCACCGACTCGCCGCTGCGCTTGGAGCCGCGGCGGATGCGCTTGACGCGCTCGGCGTCGATGCCGGTGACCTGGGACACGTACTCGTCGTCGCCGAACAGGGTGAGCGCCTTGAAGATGTCGGCGCGCTCGGCCTCCTCGTAGGTCTTCTTGGTATCGGTGCGCCAGGCGGCCTCCACGACGGCCCTCTCGTCGCCGTCCTCCACCACGGCAGCGAAGGACTTGACCTTCAAGAGGCGCATGGCCTCAACGCGGGAGTTGCCGGCCTTGATGCGGTAGATGCCCCTGTCGCGCACGAGCACCGGCGGCTCGTCGGGCTGCTTGGTCTCGGGGTTGAACGACTCGGCCAGGCGCTTGACGTAGTCCTTGTTGGCCTTGAGCGTGTAGTCGCGCCGCGCCATGGAGTTGCCGTACTCGTCCTCCAGGGGGAACACGTCCTCGATGCTGACGGTCTCGATGCTAGCCACGGGGCGCCTCCTTCGTCTTTTCGGTGCTCTTGCTCATTTTGTTGCTCCTATCTGGTAAAACTCGAAACTACGAATTCATTCTCACTTTTTCCTCGATGCGCTCCTTGCGCTTCTGGGCGGCCTTGACCTGGCGCCTGAGGTTTCGGGCGAGCCAGTCCTCCACGGCGATCTCGCGGGCCTCCTCGGCGCGCGCCCGCTCGTAGCGGCCCAGCCCGGCGAGGGAGGGGGGAGGGGGCATGGGGTCCCAGCCGCTCTCCGTCTCGGCCTCGGTGGCGTCGTAGACGGCGCGCTCCCCGGGCGGGAGCTTGGCCAGGAGGTCGGAGATGCGCCCCTGCACCTTGGCGAGCTGGCGGCGCCTCCGGCACGGCTCGCAGATGCCCTCCGATCCCATGCGGCTGCGGCGCGCCCCGCACGAGGGGCAGGTTGCCAATCGCGACCGGAAGCACCGCAGCGTCACGTCCTCTCCTGACTTCCGCATGAGGTACACCTGGCTCTCGATGGCCCTCGCGCCCCGCTTGAGGGCGCGCGACAGATCGCGCCTCGGAATCCTCCCCGCGTTGTCCCGGAGGAACTGCAGATCGGCCACCGTCCAGTCCCGCCTCTTGGCCCCTTTCCTCATGCCTCGTCGGTCACCTCCACGATGATCCTGGGATGCCTCCCGTCGTATGCGAACCTGTCCTCGAAGCCGGTCACGTACTGCGGGGTGTCGTTGCCGATCACGCCCGCCTGCACCAGGCCGTCCAGGACGAACTTCTTCGCGAACGCCACGTTGTCGATGTCGCGCCGGCGGTTGCCCTCCACCCACGTGAACCTCACGGTTACGGGGCGGGCGAAGCGCGGCATCCTGGCCGCCTTGGCGGCCCACGCGGCGAGCGAGGTGCACTCCTGCTTCATGGCGTTGCCCTTGAAGCGGTTGGCGTTCACCGCGCGCACGTAGTCGTTGAGCGACGGCATGCGCCCCTCGATCACCATGGACGCCCTCACGCCGCCCGCCCCCTCTGCCTGGCGGCCGCCCGCCAGTCCGGGGCTCGGAAGAAGGTGCTCGCGGCCACGTCGCGGTGCCACAGCTCCTCGAAGTCCAGCCCCTCGTCCAGCTCGGGGGTTCTGCGGGGGAAGATCACGTCGGACAGCGCGGGCCGGAACATGAGCAGGTAGCGCGAGAGCACCGACCACAGGTTGTTGTCCATGCGGAACTCGCGGCACAGGCTCACCTCCATGCCCTGCTGGGACGCCAGCACGAACAGGTCCCCGCGCCGGATGCGCGGCCAGCCGGACGCCGCCGCGCGCTCGCACAGGTTCACGAGCCGCAGCCACTTGCGCGGGTAGTCCTCCGCGATCCAGGCGAGGGCGTGCTCCACGCGCCGCTCGGGGGTCATGGGGGCGCCGTCGTACAGGCCGCGCTCGATGCCGTCAGCGTTCAACATGGGCCACCTCCCGGGCCTTCAGGCCGTTGTCGTAGCCGACCTGGTAGATGCCCGTGGCGGCCAGAAGGACGCTCGCGGCGATCAACGCTCCCATGGCCACGGCGAACGAGTCGCGCAGGACGGCGGGGATGTGGTACGCTTTGCGGGGCGCCCTCCGGGGGTGCACCTCCCGGCGCGGCTGACGTTGGTAGCGGCGCCGCGCCGGCATCTGGAACGGCCTCATGGCTGCTCCTCCTCGAACATCCCGCCCGAGGCCCACGCCTCCAGGTCCGAGCGCAGGATCCACCAGCGGGACGACTGCCCCCGCTTGTGGCGCGCCTTGAGCGACCCCTCCGCGATGGCGGCGTAGATCGAGCCCAGGCCCACGCCGCACATCTCGGCGGCCTCCTTGGGGGAGATCGGCATCTCTACGCACTGCATGCCCCCTCCCTCCACTCGACGAGGCACACGCCGCGATCCGTGCGGACGTAGAAGCCGTTGTCGGCGAGCGCGTCGTGCACGCGGCTGCCCGCGCTGACGAGCACGAGGATCTGGTCGTCCTCCCCGACGCTGGCCACGGCCACGTCGCAGTGGACGCGGGGCTCGCCCTCGGGCGGCTCCTCGCGCTGGGCCTCGGCCATGACCTCCATGGCCTCGGCGATCTTCTCCGGTGTCATTCCTTCCTCCTATCTGGTAAAACTCGAAACTACGAATTCGTTTCGGAGATTTTTTTGAAACTGGCGCCCGCCCGGGGAATCGAACCCCGACGCCCGGCTTAGGAGGCCGGCGCCCTGTCCGTTGGGCTAGGCGGGCGCATGGGTCACAGCGGCAGCTGCCGGTGGATGTCGCCCATCATGGCCGGCAGCGAGTCGATGGTCACGAAGGCTCGGCGGCATCCGCATTCCACGAACTCGCTCGCGCCCTCGCGGACGTACTCCATCGGCGTCTCGCGCAGCCAGTCGTAGCGCCCGGCCCCGCACTCGATCAGGGCCTCGTTGATGCGGCGCACGAACAGCGCCTTGTCCTCCACGGGGAATCCGATCTCGGGCATATGAATCACCTCCTCTCGTCTTTCTGCTTCCCGTCGGGCTCGCGGAGCAGGTCGGTCACGCAGCATCCGAGCACGGCAGCCGCCCTCTCGGCGTTCCCCAGCGACGCGTGCCTGATTCCCGCCGTCTCCCACTTGCGCACGGCCCTGACGGTCACGCCAACGCGCTCTGCGAGCTGGGCCTGGGTGAGCCCGCTCCTCTCGCGGATGGTTCTCAACATCTTTTCCACCTTCTTTCCACCACATATTGCGTTTTATGAAGATAGAAAACACAATATGTTCGATTGACGGGAACTTATGTTCCCCTTATGCTCTGATCAAGAGGGTCACCTTTGCCAAAGCCCCCTCTGGACCTGCAAGCCCATTAGCAGAAGAAAGGAGGAACACCCATGGAAAGAGACCTCCACAAGCCGGGCGAGGACAACCAGCGCCCCGGCGAGTACGTCGAGCGAGGCCCGCGCGGCGGCGTCGTCCAGGACGCCCGCCAGGTAACGATCGACTGGGGCGACCGTCTCCCGCCCACGCAGGAGGGCGGGCGCACGTGGGAGCGCATCTCGCGCTAGCTCGCCGAGCCCCCTTCGGGGGGCTCTCCCCCTACTGGGATCCTCCTGCGCGACAGGCACCAGATCCTGCCGAGCAGATCGACTTGGATCCACGCCTCGGCCCACAGGGTGCCGTCTTCGCGGTATTTCGTGATGCAATGGTGGATCAACTCCTGCCTCCTTTCTGGTTGAGGATCGCCGTCCTACGCCGCCTCGGGCGGCTGCCAGCCGGCTATTACAGCGGCTTGCCCTTGAGCCAGCGCGGCAGTGATTCGATGGCTATCGCCAGAGCACACACCGCGATGCCTCCAAAAAAGCAGACGGCTGTCACTGCGTCCGCAGCCTCGGTGCCGAAGTTGAGCACTAGGGCCCTGTTGGTCGCCGCTCCCATGGCACCGACTATCAAAGAGAAACCGGTTGAGCCGATTACGGCGGCGCCCTTTTCCAGGATTCGCTCCCGCTTGTTAGCCGCCGCCGTTTCGTAGACCTTCTCGCCCGACCTCTTCTCCATCATCTTCTCGGCCGCGTAGAGGGCAAGGCTTGCCTGGCTCAAGGCCTCCTCGATCGTTTCGAACTGCCACTTCGTCATGGCTCCACCTCCTTCCTACGCCGGCGGCTGCTCGGTGCTGAACAGCTCCTCGATGCTCATGCCGGGGAACAGCTCGTCGCGGATCTTGAAGGCGGAGCCGACCGGGAAGCCGCACTCCTTGCCGTCCATCCACTGGCCCACTGTCTCGGCGCGCCGCCCGACCACGCGAGCGATGTCCTTCTGGTACGGGCCGCGGCTCGCCATGGCCGCGGCCAAGTTGGGGTAGTAGGGCACTAGTCCTCACCTCCCTTCCGGACGCCGGCGACGGCTGCGAGCTTTCGCTCGGCAACCTCCGCGCTCTCGGGGCTGAACCTGCCCAGTTCCCGGACGAGGCGCCGGGCGAATCCCAGCACGCGGAAGTACCTCCGCTTCCATTTCTCCTCCGCGCTCATGTGCCTCCTTTCTTGAAGATCGCCGTCAGGCGATGGTCTTGCGCTCGTCGTTACGCCGCCTCGGGCGGCTGCCAGCCGGCAATGTCGTCGATGGAGCAGCCCAGGGCCGATGCGATCTTGAACGCCTGGTCGAGGCCGGGCGTGGTGCCGCCCATCTCGTACCGGGCGATGCTGTTCTGCCCGACGCCGGACGCCTCCGCCAGGTCCTCCTGGCTCCATCCGCGCTTGGCTCGCTCGACCTTGAGGTTGCGCGCCATCTTCTCGTTGCTGTAGCTCACTTGCCGTCACCTCCTCTCAGCTTGCCGTGCAGCGCCCATCCGAGCGCGTACCCCGTGCAGAGCATGTTGAACACCGAGAACGGGACGCTCGCGGCGACGTCGCCCGCTGCCAAGAGGGCGAACGTCGCCGACATGCTCGACCACCAGGCGACGTAGAAGGCGGTCTTGCCCGGCATGGCGACACCTCCTTCCTTCACGGGTTCTCCTTACAACTTCAACTTTCTGATGAAGTGATTCCGATTTAATCAGCGTAAAGCTGAAATGTCAAGCATTTATTTCACCTTTCTGTTGAACTTGTTCAAATATCCATGTATGATCTGTGTTGAAGAGAAAGGGCAGAAGATGAACTTACAGTTGAAAAAGCTGCGAACTCTTAAGGGTCTTTCTCAGGATGAAATGGCCGAAAAGCTGGGCGTGAAAACCAGCAGATATGGCACATGGGAGAGGGGAGAGCGGATGCTGTCCCTCAAGCAGGCATACGACTGCGCGGTGATCCTCGGCTGCTCCATCGACGCCATAGCAGGGTACGACCCGCCCGTTTCCTACGCCGACCCCGACCAGGCGGCGCTCAACGGCTACTGGGAGTCCATGAACGCGAAGGGGAGGGCGGCGCTCCTGAACTCGGCCGAGCTGATGAGCGGGTCTCCTGACACGCGCATCGAAAAAGATAGGGCCGAACCTCATGGAGTTCCGGCCCCGGTGGAGAGGAGCGCGTAGGTGAGCGGCGAAAGCGACAAGCTCTCGGCGAAGGACTGGCGGGTGCTCTTGATCGGCGCGGCCGTCTCGGCCTTCCTTTCGGCCCCATCGTGGCTTCCTGTTTTCGGCATCGAGTGCGGGTGGTTCGGGAACCGGCTGGTGGCCCTCTTCCAGGGGCTGCTGCCCATCCTCATGCTCATCGCGGGGTTCCTGCTCGGATGGAATGCGCACAAACGGAGGATGGCGAGGGACAGTGTCGCCGCCGAGCGCGAGCAGATAACGCGCGACCTGTCGTGCGGAGACCTGTTCGCCCTCGATCTCATCGCCGATCTGTACTGCAGCGGGTTCAAGATGGCGAAGGGAGACGCCGCCGCCGTGGGCGATCCGACGGTGAGGGCCGGAGTGGTCTACACCGCGCCGGTCGAGATCGGGGGCCTCTCGTCGTACCGCATGGATCTTGAGCCGGAGAAGCGGGCCCTGTTCGCTAGGCACGAGGCGTTCTTCTTCGACGAGGTGCGCCGGCTCGGCCACGGGAGACTGCTGGTCGATGCGGAGAAGAGGGCGGTTCGGCTCGCTTCGGCTCCGCCCGGGGAAACGGGGTAGCCCGGCGTGATCGCGCGGTATCAGCCTGTGAGGGAGATGGAGTAGGAGAGGGGTCTTTTGTGGCAGATAGAAGCAGCTATCCCGACATCGACGTTCTAGACGAAGAGCACGAGGCCGTTTTGCGGCAGCTGGTCGAAGCAGACCGTCGACGAGACCATGAGACCAAACCGGCCCTCAACCTGATTTATCCAAGGGAAAGTGCTGAGGGCGTCATCGTCCGACATCTGGATCAGGCGAAGATGATAAACGTCGTTTACTACGGCGGAGATCCAATGGTGCTGGAAGTGTACGCAGCGGGCTTTTCGTTCGTGAAAAAGCGCGACGATGAAGCCGCAGCCGAGAAGAGGAGAATCCAAGAGCGCAAAGAGGATATGCGCCATGATTGGAAAATCAGCGTGTTCACTGCTCTCGTCGGTGTCGTTGCAGCAATCGGCGGAACGCTCTTCGGCTACTGGCTCGGGGCTGCGAAGCCGTTCATGTAGCGAAAGGATTTGAGGTATGAGAATGGTTCCAGTGGCATCGTCGGATTTGGCCGCCGTGGGCTACGAGCGCGGGACGCTCTACGTCGAGTTCCACTCAGGCGGCACGTACCGCTACACGGGCGTGCCTGAGCACGTCTACCGCGAGCTGATGGCGGCTCCGTCCCATGGGAGGTACTTCCACCGGTTCGTCAGGAACTCTTTCCCGTACCAGAAGGTGGGCTAGTCGGTCACGACGAGCACCACCGCCGGCCCCTCGGCGGGCACGGTCGCCTCGGCGTAGGGCGACAGCGAGACGGACTCCACGCCCTCGCGGCGCTTCAGCTCATCGACCAGCTCGCAGGTGGGAACTTCGGAAAGGCTGCTCATGATCTCCTCCTATCTACTGCAGCCATGGTAGGGGAGGAGTCGCCGGCAACGAAAAATGTTGCCAAGGGCGTTTGGCAACGAAATATGTAGACAAGTCGAGCCCCGCGTCAGTTTGGCGACGGAGGCGGGGCTCGCAGCGATAACCATCCGATGAACGGAAGGCAGGTGCATTGTACCATGCTATTGAAGGAAGTGCCCCCAGGGGCATCAGAACAGCGGCTCGTTCCTAGTCGGGTACTCCTCGTCTATGACGTGCACCACGGTGTACTTCTTGTTAAGCCACGTATCGTAAGGTGCGCTGTACTCTTGGACTATGTCGAGATCGACGAGCATCTTCATGCCCACTTTGAACGGGACGGACTCTATGGAGTCGAGAAAGCCGTCATCGGTCACGCAGGCGGTTATCTTGCTGCCCTGGTAGATGAACTCCCATTTTCTCGTCTTGGATTTTGCGAGGAACGGCTTGACCACCGTCAGCCAGTCTCGCGCCTCGATGTGCCTGGTGGTATCCCCCTCGTAGTTGGGAGAGCTCGCTATGGCAGAGAACTCGTCTCGCTCTGCCCTGAACGACACATTGCCGTTGGTGGACATCTGGAGCCCGGAAACGGCCGGGTTCTCGTCGAGGGTGGAGAACGTGTTGTCTATCGCATCCGTTGCATTCGGGCAGTTCATATAGACGTTGTAGACGTTTCTTGCAACGGTGATGTCCTCGCCGTCCGCATTTACCGTGACGGTCTCTGGCGTCTCCGCCGTCTTCTCGACCTTCTGCTTGCCGGCGAGTCCTTGTTTGAATCTGTAGAGACCGGTCGCCGCTGCCACTACTGCTCCGACAGCCTCTATAGCGCCCTGGTTGTCGTTGAGGAGGGCGAGGATGCCGCTGGCCTGCTCGGCCGCCACGGAGAGCATCACGTCGAGGCTTCCCTCCCCGGTCGCGGCGATGGACACGTTCACGGGCGAGCTGACGCCGATCTCCTTTGCCGTCATCTGGAGCACGGAGGAGTAGTCGAGCACGACGTTCGTGAATGTGTGAACATCGACCTGGTGGGCCTGCCCGTCGAACTTCACGGTGACGATCTGCTTGGCTGCGTCCATGCCGGCACCTCCGTCGGTTTTGTCTGCAATGGAAGAGAGAGGTGATTGTACCATGGCGAAGTCGTCCTGGGGAACGAAGAGGCAGAAGGCCAAGGGGTCGTGGGAGCTGCGCTACCGCGTGGGCGGGAAGCAGAAGTCGGTCATGTTCAGGGGCACCGCCAGGGAGGCCGACAGGCAGCTCGCGGCCCTTCGGCTCAAGTACGAGGGCGGGGGAGGGCCGCGCACCTCGCTGTCGTCGTTCTTCTGGGGCGTGTTCGTCCCCGAGTGCGAGCGGCGCCTGGAAGCCCCGCCGGAGTCCGGAAACAAGCCGCTGGCGCTCACCACGTACAAGGGCTATGTGAGGTACTTCAGGCACAGCATAGAGCCGACGTTCGGCGAGACGGCGCTGGAGGACATAAGGGCCAGGGACGTGCAGGAGTGGCTGTCGGGCATGACGTTCGGCACCGCCAGGCACGCCAGGGCCATCTTCAAGATCGTCATGAACCGCGCCGAGGACCTGGAGTACATCGACCACCACCCCCTGGGCAAGCGGTACATCATGCCCACCGCCAAGAGCGCGCGCCAGCGCAGCTCCGACATCTACGACCCCGACGAGCTGGAGTCGATCTTCCGGGAGTGCGAGGGCGAGCTGTGGGAGCCGTACTACATCCTGGCGGCGTTCGGGGGCGCGCAGAGGGCCGAGGCGATAGGCGTCCAGGCCCCCGAGATCGAGTGGCGCGAGAACGAGAGGGGCCTTTGGGCGGTGTGCCCCGTGAACAGGGGCGTGCACCTCCTGGACGGCGAGGTGACGGTGCTCGACCGGGCCAAGAACGACTACCGCGCCGAGCCCCTGATCGTGCCGCCGCCGTACTCGGGACGCCTCAAGGAGATCGCCGACGCGGTCCTCGCGGAGGGCGGGACGTGGCTCGTGGACGACGGCTTCGGCGGCCCCATCGACCCCGAGACGGTCACGAGGGCCTACAAGCGGTGGCTGTCCCTGTCGCCCCACCGATACGTGCCCTTCGGCAACCTGAGAAACTCCTACAGCACCATGCTCCACCGCAAGGGATACGAGGACTCGCTGATCTCCAAGCTGATGCGCCACGCGAACCTCACGACCGACTACAGGCACTACAACAGGCTCGACGCTGACGCGAAGATCGGGCTCATGTCGCGCTGAGGGAAAAGGGGCCGATTTTGAGGGAAGGCTTTCCCTCAACGTCCCTCAAGTGCTCGGAAAGGCGATGAAAAGCGAACTAAAGTACGCCAAAGCGGAGAAAGAAACACCAGGTAAGAGTGCTGTGCTGAAAAACGGATGGAGGCCCGCCCCCACTCTTAATCCCAAGGTCGAAGGTTCGAGTCCTTCATGGTGCACCACTGAAATGCTAGGCCAGCGGCTTATCGTCGCTGGCTTTTTTGTTGCCTCGGCTGCCCCTATCCCCCGACTTCCTGTATTCTCGGGAGGAAAGGCGCTTCTCAACGTTACGGCTTGACCTGAGTCCAAGATAGGTGCAGCATTTTAGGCCGAAGTGTGCCATACTGAGTGACAAAGGCCCCTTATCTCAAGCAAGGAATTTACCTCCCATGGAATCAAAGACAACCACTGAGTCGTCCGACCGCCGCTTCGCGCTGCTCATCGACGCGGACAACGTGTCGGCGCGCTACTTGAAGCCGATCTTGAACGAGCTGTCGAAGTATGGCACCGTCACTATCAAGCGCATCTACGGCGACTGGACGCTCACCCTGCACGCGAAATGGAAGGACGCGCTGCTGGAGAACTCCATCACGCCCATCCAGCAGTTCGGCTACACCCAGGGCAAGAATGCCACGGATTCCGCCATGATCATCGACGCCATGGACATCCTCTACACCGACAACGTCGATGGCTTCTGCCTCGTGTCCAGCGACTCGGACTTCACGCGCCTGGCCAGCCGTCTGCGCGAGAGCGGGCGCATGGTCATCGGCATGGGGGAGAAGAAGACCCCCACGCCCTTCCGGCGCGCCTGCGACGTGTTCACCACGCTCGAGCTGCTTGTGCAGAACAAGCGCAACGAGAAGGGCGGCGGCAGCAACGCGGTGCCGAAGGACTCCGTGGAGCAGGCCGTGGTGGACATCATCACCGACAACCAGAACAACGGCAAGGCCACCGGCTTGGGCGAGATCGGCAGCCGCCTGCAGAAGCGCTACCCCGATTTCGACGTGCGCAGCTACGGCACGAACCTGCTCTCGAAGCTGCTCGAGGAGTTCACGCGGGTGCGCATCACCAAAGACCACAGTTCGGTCACCGTGGAACTCGCCGAGGGCGAGGAGCGCCCCGAGAAGGCGGAGAAGCCCGAGCGTGCGGGGAAGCCCGAGGGGGCGGGGAAGCCCGAGAAGGCCGCGAAGGCCGAGAAGGCCGCTAAGGCAGAAGAGGCTGCCGACGTCACCTCTGAGCTCGATGGAGAGGCGGCCGCGACTGAGGCGTCCTCGGCCGAGGCCGAGAAGCCCGAGATGGAGAAGCCCGAGAAGCCGAATCGCCGCTCGCGCAGCCATCGCGGTACGCGCCGGGTTGCGACGAAGGCCGTGGGGCGTTTGTCGGAGGGCCGCCAGGCCGCCGCGGCGTTGCCCGAGGGCGAAGCGGAGCAGTCGGATGTTTCCACCAAAGTGGCGGTGGAGGTGCCGGCGTCCGAGGCCGTCGAAGTGGTCGTGGAGGCAGCGCCGGAGACAGAACCTGTGGCACCGGAGGCTCAGAAGGACGTGCGGCCCGGCCGCCGCGCCCGCGCCGAGCGCAAGACCCGCCAGACGAAGAAAGCCGATGCCACCGAAGAGGCGAAGACGCGCGAGACGAAGGAGCCGACGGAGGCCGAGAAGCCCGCGGAGACGGAAAAGCCGACGCGGCGCCGCCAGGCGGCCAAGTCGAAGGCGGAGGAGAACCCGGCCGCCAAGAAGACTGCCGCGAAGAAGGAGACCGCCAAGAAGACTGCCGCGAAGAAGAACACGGCCAAGAAGGAGGCCCCCCAGAAGGCGCCGGTTCGCAAGAAGAAGCCCGCGGGCGACACCCCGGCCGGCTACATCCGCGAGCTGGTGGCCGGCGCTGGCGCCGAGGGCATCATGCTCTCCACCATCACCGACGCCTTGCGTGCCAAGTTCAAGGACTTCAAGGTGCGCGACCTCGGCTATTCCCAGATGCGCCAGTACATGGCCTCGGTGGGAGATTACGAGCTGGAGAAGAGCGGCCGCAACTTCCGCGTGCGCCTTTCCCAATAGCCCGCCATGCTCTAAAATATCTTATTCGCCCATTGCCGACACCCAAAAGGAGATGCATTTGTGGAAGCGCTGACCCTCGGTCTGCTCCTGCTCGTCGCCGTCTTGGCGTCCTCGCTCATCGACCAGATTATCCCGCGCGTCTCGCTTCCGCTCATCCAGATCGTCATCGGGCTCCTCATTGCCGTTGTGGCCGGCGGCGAGGTGGAGGTGACGCTCGACCCGGAGCTGTTCCTCGTCATGTTCATCGCGCCTTTGCTCTACGACGAGGCGAAGCACGCCGACAAGCAGGCGCTCTGGCGCGAGCGCAAGCCCGTGCTCTCCCTGGCCATAGGCCTGGTGGTGGCCACGACGCTCGTCATCGGCTTCCTGCTGAACGCGTTCGTGCCCTCCATTCCGCTGGCGGCGGCCTTCGCCCTGGGCGCGGCCTTGGGCCCCACCGACGCCGTGGCGGTCTCGTCGCTTTCGAAGCAGGTGGACATCCCGAAGCGCCAGGCCTCCATGTTGAAGGGCGAGCTGCTCTTGAACGACGCCTCGGGTATCGTGTCCTTCCAATTCGCCATTGCCGCCGTGGTCACCGGATCGTTCTCCCTGGTTGACGCCGGGGTCGACTTCCTCGTGGAATTCGTCGGCGGCCTGCTGCTCGGTATTCTGCTGGGGCTGCTCGGCAATTGGGTCGTCAAGCGCGCCCGTTCCATCGGCGTGGAGAACACGAACTTCCACGTGCTCTTCGAAGTGCTCATTCCCTTCCTCATCTACCTGGTGGCCAACGTGTGCCACGTCTCCGGCGTCATCGCCGTGGTGGTGGCCGGGCTCATCAACGTCACGTCTCCCAAGGGGGTTATCGGGCCTTCGGTCTCGCGCATGAACATCGTCTCGGGCAGCGTGTGGCACGTGCTCACCTACGCCCTGAACGGCATCGTGTTCGTGCTTCTGGGAACCCAGCTGCCCCTGGCCATGCAGGACACGTGGGAGAACGTGCGCATCACGAACTCCACGCTCATCCTGCTCGTCTTCGGGCTCACCTTCGTGCTTCTGGCCACGCGATTTCTGTGGGTGCTCGCCATGGATCTCTACCATGTGCGTCGCGACGAGAAGCGCCGGTTCGGGAAAGGCGATTTGCGCAGCGCGCTCATCACGACGTTTTGCGGGGCCAAGGGCACCATCACGCTCTCCATCATGTTCTCCATTCCCACCTATGCCGTCTACGGGCCGCCCAACGTGCCCTTCCCCCAGCGCGAGCTGCTGATCTTCCTCGCCTGCGGCGTCATCGTGTGCACGCTGCTTCTGGCCACGTTCGTCGTGCCGCTTCTGGCGCCGGCGCGCGACAAGGGGGAGGAGGAGCTGCGCCGCATCGACCAGGACGCCGCCACCACCATGGATATCATGCGCGAGGTCATCGAGATGCTGACGGCCCAGCAGACGCGGGAGAACCGCGCGGAGACCCAGGCGGTCATTCGCTCCTACAACGACCGCCTCGCGCGCATCAAGGCCAACAACGGCATCGAGAGCGAGATGAACGTGGAGCTGCGCGTTCAGGCCCTTATGTGGGAGTACGAGCGCGCCATGGAGCTGATGGAGCGCGGCGTCGTCTCCGGCGTGGTGGCCTACCGCTACATGGGGCGTCTCGAGCAGGCCATGCAGCTTCTGCAGCACGGCAAGGGGCACGGCACGTTGAAGCGCTGGAACGGCCGCTTCCGGGCGCTGTGGCACCGCGGCGTGCGCGCGGTGCTGCGCGAGCTGCCGGGCAACACGGAGCTGGCCGAGCAGACCGAGGAGATGCGCTGGCTGCAGACGGCCACGCGCACCTATGCCGTGGAGCATTTGGAAGCGGCCGTCGCTTCCAGCCAGGTGCCCACCGAGGACGCGGCGGCGGTGCTCGTGGAGTACCAGCGCTCGGTGGCGGCGCTGCACGATGCGCGGCCCACGGTGACCTCCGTCATCAAGGCCGGCGACCGCACCGAGGACATCAAGCGCAAGGCCTATACCTTCGAGCTGGAGCAGATCCAGAGCGCCTACGAGGACGACCGGCTCTCCCGCGCCCATGCCCAGCGCATGCGCGAGAGCGTCCAGCTCATGCAGATGGACCTGGAGGACACGGTATAGAAAACGGCGCCCCCTCCGCTGAGGGGGCGCCGTGGTCGCGCGGCGTCGATGAGGCTTGCCTGCGGCGGCTAGTACACCATGCCCATGGCCTCGCGCACCTCGTCCAAGGTGGCGTTGGCGATCTCGTTGGCGCGGCGGTTGCCCTCGTGCAGGATCTCGCGCACCATCTCCGGCTGCCCTTCCAGCTCGCGGCGGCGCTCGCGGATGGGCGCCAGGTATGCGTTCACCGACTCGGTCACGTAGCGCTTGAGCGCGCCGGCGCCGTCGTTGCCGATTTCTGCCGCGATGTCCTCTTCGGTGCGGCCGGTGGTCAGCGCCGCCGTGGTCAGCAGGGCCGAGACGCCGGGACGGTTCTCCTTATCGAAGGTGATCATGCGCTCGGAGTCGGTCTGCGACTTCTTGATGAGCTTGGCGGTCTCCTCCTCCGTGGCCGAAAGGGCGATGGCGTTGCCGTAGCTCTTCGACATCTTGCGCCCGTCGAGGCCGGGGATTTCCACGGCGTCGGTGAGAAGTCCGTGGGGCTCCGGGAACACCCGCCCGTAGCGCTCGTTGAAGCGGCGGGCGATCTGGCGGGTCTGCTCGATGTGGGGCAGCTGGTCTTTCCCCACGGGCACGACGTTGCCCTTGCAGAACAGGATGTCGCAGGCCTGGTGCACCGGGTAGCTGAGGAGCAGGCCCGTGAGCGCGTGGCCCGAGGCCTCCTGCTCGGCCTTCACCGTGGGGTTGCGCATGAGCTCTGATTCGGTGACGAGCGACAGGAAGGGGAGCATGAGCTGGTTTAAGGCCGGCACGGCGGAGTGCGTGAAGATGATGGTCTTCTCCGGATCGATGCCGCAGGCCAGATAATCGATGACCATGTTGTGCACGTTGTCGGCGATGTTGGCCGTGGTGTCGCGGTCGGTGATGACCTGGTAGTCAGCGATGATGATGCGAGTGGTGACGCCGGCGTTCTGCAAAGCGACGCGCTCGCGGATAGTGCCGAAGTAGTGGCCCATGTGCAGACGCCCCGTGGGGCGGTCGCCCGTGAGCATGGTGTATTTCTCCGGGTGTACGGCCAGATCGGCCTTGATCTCGTCGCTGATCTTCTTGGAGGCGAGGAAGGTGTCGCTCGTCAAATCGCTTGCCATGGGGGCGGATCCTCTCTTTCTCGTGCGCCGTTTCAGGGTGGGCGGCTTCGGCACTGAAAGCGCGGGAAGAGCCGCCAAACGGTGGAATTGTGAATATGTTGGGATAGTATACAAGATTCCCCCTTGCGCGCGCCGCGGAATCCGTGTAGTATATACAGCCGTCGCAAGTCACCCAGTGAATTGCGAAAACCCTTCGGTCGCTTGGCTCAGCGGGAGAGCATCGCCTTCACACGGCGGGGGTCACAGGTTCAAATCCTGTAGCGACCACCATAAACAGCAGGCCCCTCCTCGGAGGGGCCTTTTTCGTATCCAAAGAGCTTTTCGCCCGGGAAAGGAAGCCGTCGTGAAACGGATTGCGTTTGCTGTGGTGACCGTGATGCTCGGAGCTTGCGCCGGGGCGTTTTGCTGGGCGTTCTTCTTTCTCATGAACGCGGGCCTCGATCTTTTGTGGGTGAAGGCGCCGGCGTGGCTGGCGGCGATAGGGATGCCCGCTGTCGTGTACCCGCTTGCCTTCTGCGTTGTGGGCGGCGTTGCCATTGGATTGTTTCAAAAGAACGTGGGGCCGTACCCCGATGATATGAACACGGTGCTCGCCGAGGTGAAGAAAACCGGGCGCTATGAGTATCGGCATCTGGGCGCTATGTTCGTTGGCGCGCTTCTGCCGCTTTTGTTTGGCGGCAGCATCGGGCCCGAGGCTGGCCTCACCGGCGTGGTGGCGGGGCTTTGCAGCTGGGTGGGGGACCGACTCAAGTTCGTGGGCGCCGAGATGCGCGAGCTGGCGAACGCGGGCACGGCGGCCATTCTGTCGACGATCTTCTCGGCCCCGTTGTTCGGCCTGGCGGCGCCGCTGTTCGGCTATGCGGACGATGCCGACGGGCGTCGGCATGGGGGCGGCGCGTCCGCTGCGACCGTGGTTTCCGCGCCCCAGGTTTCCAAACCGGTCAAAACGGCGGTGTACCTGCTCTCCGTGGCCGGGGCGCTGGGGGCGTTCATGCTGCTCAACGAGGTGGCTGGCAGCGGTTCGGGGCTGCCGCACTTCTCCGCCATGGCAGTGGGGACATCCGAACTCGCCTGGGCACTTCCCGTCGTCGCGCTCGGCGCCTGCGCCGGCTGGCTCTTTCATGGCTTCGGCTGGGCCGTGGGCAAGCTGTCCGCGCGGCTCGGCGATCGCGTCGTAGTGAAGGCGGTCGTTGCTGGCGCGATACTGGGAGTTCTCGGGATCTTCCTCCCCTTTACCCTGTTCGCCGGCGAGGCCCAGACCGAGATGCTGGCGCAGCAGTGGACGGCCCTCGGTGCTGGGGTCTTGCTCGCGACGGGGTTTCTCAAGGTGCTGGCCAGCCAGGTGTGCCTCGGACTCGGTTGGCGTGGCGGTCACTTTTTCCCGCTCATCTTCTCGGGGATCGCCATCGGCTATGCCGCCGCCGGGCTCTTTGGCATCGACCCGGTCTTCGCGCTCTCTGTCAGCACGGCGGCCCTTCTGGGCGCAGCTATGCGCCAGCCGCTGATGGTGGCCTTGCTGCTCATCCTGTGCTTTCCCGCGAAAGCCGTTGTCTTCGTCCTTGCCGCTGCGTGCTTGGGCGCCGCCGTTCCGGTTCCGAAGGCGTTCTCTCGGGTTTGATTCTCTGCCCGGGCGACGCTCCTTGTCGGGTTTGATTCTTGGCCCGGGCGACGCTCCTTGCGACCGTCTTCTGGTTTCGTTCCTCGTCGCCTCGTATTCCGATCGCGATGTTAGCTTTCTATGGATGGCGTTTTTCGCAGTCGATAAGATCGAGGAGCTGTAGACGGCTTCGGTCGACGAGCTGTAGGCGGCTCCGGCCGGCGAACCGCCGGCAAAATGCAGCAAATCTCGAGTTGTAAGCGTCTGTTCTCTCGGAAACTGCTTCATTAGATGCTGGGGATATCGCTGCTCGTTAATTCCGCCTCTTCTAGACGCTTATAACTCGAGATCTCGTGCAGAAAAGCAGCACTTCGTGAACCGAAGGAGTCTGAGCGCACGAATTGAGGAGCTCTCTGCTATGGTAGGGGGGTCTTGGAAGAACCTACTTGAGGAGGCAGCCGTGGCGCATCTCCAACATGAAACCGATGGCCCCGACGGGGCCGCGGCGTCGAAGCCGAGGGAGCGCGTTGCGGTGAAAGGGTGCGTCTTCAAGGACGGCCGCATGCTGTTCCTGTTCAAGCCCGATGCGGCGCGCCGTCTCAGCATCGCGCCCGATCTCGAGGAGGATCTTCCGGGGGGATGCGTGGAAGCGGGCGAGAGCTGGCAGGAGGCGCTGGTGCGCGAGGTGCGCGAGGAGACCGGGCTGGAAATCGAGGTCGGTGAGCCCTTCAATGCCTGGACGATGCGCGCCCCGGGGCGACGGATTCTCGGCGTCGACTTCGTTTGCCGCTGGCGCTCCGGCGACGTGCGTCTGAGCCACGAGCACGAGTCCTTCGCATGGCTCACCCTGGAAGAAGTCGAGGCGAAAGGCTGGGAGGCGGAGCCCGTCTATCGGAAGGCCTTCGAGCTAGCGATAGATTTGCAGCCCTAACTCCTTGGGCACTGTTTCGCTCAACGCTTCCTGGGGTGATTCGCTGCCACATTGCGTTTTCGAAGTGAGACGCCCTTGCGAAGGCGGTGGATTTAAGGTTATATTCGAAGCTGACCGACTGCGATGGGAAGGTTGCGACGCTGCGATGACCGACATGAAGCCTTGGGCCTTCGAGCTGGAGGAATATATTCGCGAAGGCGAGCCTGATCGCGCTCGCCGAGCGGAGCTGTGGCAAGTGGCCATCGGCCTTCAGGACGTGGACGGCCTGACACCTTCCCAGTATCTGCTCGATACGGCGAAAGAGCACATCGAAGGCGAACTGTCTATCGACCAAGTTCAGTCGCGCATCGCCACGTACTATCAGCAGCGCGACCAGCGCACCCAAGCGGAGCTGGAAAGCGAGGAGGCCGACGTCGTCTCGTCACGCATTGCCGAAATATTGGGTGAGCGGGCGTTCACCTTCTCTCCCTCGGAATTGAAATCAATTCATGGACGGTTGTTCAAGGGCCTTCTGAAGGAGGCCGGTGCCTATCGCCGATACAACATCACAAAGAACGAATGGGTTCTGAAGGGCGATACGGTACGCTACTCTTCGTGGAACATCATCCCCGAAACCCTCGAATATGATTTCGAGAAGGAGGGCGCCTTCTCCTATCAGGGGCTGTCGAAGTTGGAGGTGGCCCGGCACATTGCCGCTTTCGCCTCGGGTATTTGGCAGATTCACCCCTTCTGCGAGGGCAACACGCGTACCACGGCCGTTTTTATCATCAAGTATCTGAATGCCATGGGGTTGGAGATCGGCAATGAGCCGTTCGCGGATCACTCCTGGTACTTCCGCAACGCTCTGGTTCGGGCCAACTACACCAACCTCGACCAGGATGTGCACGAGACGACCCGCTATCTGGAAGCATTCTTCGAGAATGCTCTTCTCGGTGCGAGCCACGATTTGAAGAACCGGTATCTGCACATCGATTGGGTCGGCGACGTCAATGCGACAGGGGATGGCGAGATGCATATCCCCCAAGTCGCCCCCCAAGTCACCCCCCAAGTGTTGAGGCTGCTCGATGTTCTCGGCGATAAGGAGCTTTCGTTGCGACAGATCGCCGAGGCCTTGGGACTTTCTGATCGTAAGAACATTATGAGAAACTACGTGGTCCCTGCGCTCGACAGCGGACGGGTGGTGCGGACAGTTCCCAATAAGCCCAACAGCCGTTTTCAGAAGTACCGAAAGGCATAGCGGGGCGCATCGTTGCGCGGATGCGCTACACTATGCAGTTGGCAAAAGCGGGGCGGCTCGGACTCGCCCTTCGACGACTGATTCGGGAAACGCTTATGATCCTGCAAACTGAACATCTTTCGAAATCCTACGGCGGCCGCACGCTGTTCCATGACGTGACGTTCCGCTTGGAAGAGTACGACCGGCTGGCGCTCGTGGGCCCTAACGGCGCGGGCAAGACGACGCTGCTCAACATTATCTCCGGCGAGGACGATCCGGACGAGGGGCGCGTGCTCTTCGCCAAGGGGGCGCGCGTGGGCTATCTGGAGCAGGAGGCCATCGAGATGGGGGACCTGCCCGTCTTCGAAGAGGTCATCTCGTCCCAGACCGAGGTTCTTGAAGCGGAGCAGCGCCTGCACAAGCTGGAGGCGGAGCTGGGCGCGAACCCCACCGAAGCTCAGCTGGCGGCCGTGGGCCGGGCGCGGGACGCCTACGAGATGCTCGGCGGCTACTCGCTGGAGTCGAAGGTGCGAAGCGTGCTGTTCGGCCTCGGCTTCACCGAGCGCGACATGACCCGTTCCACCACCGAGTTCTCCGGCGGTTGGCAGATGCGCATCGCGCTTGCGAAACTGCTCATCCGCAACCCCGAGGTGCTGCTGCTCGACGAGCCGACGAACCATCTCGATCTGGAATCGGTGAAGTGGCTCGAGGGCTTCCTGCGCGGCTACGCCGGCACCGTCATCGTGGTCTCTCACGACCGCGCCTTCATGGACAACATGGTCGACCGCGTGGCGGAAATCGACAACGGGGAAGTGAACCTGTACAAGGGCAACTACTCGAAGTACCTGGTGGCACGCGAGGAGCGCTTGGAGCGCATCAAGGCCGAGCGAGCGAAGTCGCTGGAGGAGATCGCGCATCTGCAGGCCTTCGTCGACCGCTTCCGCTACAAGGCCACCAAGGCCAAGCAGGCCCAGGAACGCGAGCGGCGCATCGAGAAGATCAAGGAGACGCTGCCGGTCATCCCCGAGGAGAAGAAGACGGTGCACTTCAACTTCGTGCAGCCGCCGCGCACGGGAGATGAGGTGGTGCGGGCGCGTAGTCTCGTGAAGCGCTACGGCGACCACACGGTGTACGACGGCATCGACTTCACGATGTACCGCGGCGACAAGGTGGCGCTCGTGGGCCCCAACGGCGCGGGCAAGTCGACGCTTTTGAAGATGATTGCCGGCGTGGAAAAGCCCGATGCGGGCACCATCGACTATGGCGTGAACGTCGATCTCACCTACTACGCCCAGCACCAGCTGGAAGAGCTGCACGCGGGAAACACCGTCTTCGAGGAGCTGGATCATGCCGCGCCCGGCTGGTCCATCTCCCAGGTGCGCAGCCTGCTGGGCGCGTTTCTGTTCACGGGGGACGCCGTGGACAAGAAGGTGTCGGTGCTCTCCGGCGGCGAGAAGGGGCGTCTCGCCCTGGCGAAGATGCTCGTGGCCCCCAAGCCCCTGCTGTGCTTGGACGAGCCCACCAACCACTTGGACATCTCCAGCGCCGACGTGCTTGAGCAGGCCTTGCAGCACTTCGACGGCACCATCCTGTTCATCACCCACGACCGGCATCTCATCCGCGGGGTGGCCAACCGCATCGTGGAGGTGAAGGACGGCCAGATCACCAACTACGAGGGCGACTACGACTACTACCTGTACAAGTCGGGCCAGCTCGATGGCGACGTGGACGCCGACCGCTCGGTGGTGGACGAGGCCCTGGCCGATGCGGGCATCCACGGGAAGGGGAGCGGCGCGGCCCCCGAGAAGCGCCGCGCTGGTGCGGCGGCCCCCACGAAGATCACCGTGAACCGCCGCCGCGACCGCCAAGGCTCGAGCTCGGCGGCTGCTCGGGATGGTTCCGTAGGGGCTGACCTCGGTCAGCCCTCCGCAGCTGTGAAGGGCTCCGGGGTCACGACGGCCCCCAAGGGCGGTGATGTGCAGCTCACCGCGCCCAAAGGCAGCGCGCCGAAGACCAAGGAGCAGAAGCGCCGCGAGGCCGAGGCCCGCAACCGCGCCTATGCCGCCCTGAAGAACCACCGCAAGCGCATCGCCCAGCTGGACGAGCAGATGGAGCGAGACAACGCCCGCATGGAGGAGCTGCTTGCCATGATGGCCGACCCCGACTTCTACGTGAACGAGGATGCCTCCTCCGACGCCATCGCCGAGCATGCCAAACTGAAGCAGCGCCTGGCCGCCGCCGAGGAGGAGTGGTTCACCCTCACCGAGGAGCTGGAAGCGGAAATGGCCCGTCAGCAGGAGCAGGCGTAATGCTGAACATCGTTCTTGTGGAACCGGAGATTCCTCAGAATACGGGGAACATCGCTCGCACGTGCGCGTGCGTGGGGGCGCGGTTGCATTTGGTGGAGCCGATGGGGTTTCGGCTGACGGAGAAGAACTTGAAGCGGGCCGGATGCGACTATTGGGATGATGTCGAGGTTGTGCGGTGGCCGTGCGTCGAGGCGTTCTTCGCGGCTCACGGCGATGATGAGCTGCACCTTTTCACGGGACAGGCGGCGTGCGGCTATCGCGATGCCGTCTACGGACCGGACGCGTTTCTGCTGTTCGGGCGCGAGAGCCGCGGGCTCGACCAGGCTATCATCGACGCCCACGCCGACCGCTGCCGGCGCATTCCCATGCGCCAGGGCGCCCGTTCCCTGAACCTCTCCAACGCTGTGGCCATCGCTGCCTACGAGGCGCTGGCCCAGCGGGGCTTTCCGGGGTTGGTGTAGATGGAGACCTTCGAGCTGATTTTGTTTCTGCTGACGGCGGTCATCGCCTCGAGCATTCTAGACAAGTTCCTGCCGCCGCTGTCGCTGCCGCTTGTGCAGATCGCCCTCGGCGCCGCGCTCGCGCTGGCGGTTCCCACACCGTTGGAATGGGGCATCGATCCGGAGTTGCTGCTCATCCTGTTCATCGCGCCTCTGCACTTCAACGAGTCGCGCCACGTGGACTCCGGAGCCCTGTGGAAAAACCGCTGGGGCATCGCGTCGCTTTCCGTGGGACTCGTCTTCGCCATCGTTGCTGCCTGCGGGGCGACGTTGCACGCGCTTTTGCCGGCGGTGCCGCTCGCGGCCGCCTGCGCGCTTGGCGGCGCTATGGGATCCACTGATGCGGTGGCTGTCACGGCGCTGACCCACGACCGTCGGTTCGGCCGCCGCCATGAGGCTTTGCTCAAGGGGGAGGCCCTGTTCAACGACGTGACGGGTACCGTGGTGTTCCAATGCTGCCTGACGCTTCTGGCCACGGGCTCGTTCTCGCTTCTGCACGCCGGCGAGGAGTTCGCCCTCGACCTGTTCGGCGGATTCTTCGGCGGTCTTGTCATGGGGCTTCTCGCCTGGGGTCTTCTGCAGGTGCTGCGGCGCACGGGGCTCGACAACCCCACGCTGCACGTGATGCTAGAGTTGCTTTTGCCCTTTGTCATCTACCTGGCGGCGAAGTCGCTGCATATCGGCGCAGTCATCGCCGTGGTGGCCTCGGGGCTTATGCTGTCCCTGCTGCCCCAGCGTCACACGGCTGCCACGGCCCGCACCAAGCTACAAGCCCAAAGCGTGTGGACGACTTTGGAGTTCGTGCTAAACGGGATCATCTTCGTCGTGCTGGGCATGCAGCTGCCGCGGCTTCTGGAACCAGCGGCCGAGGGGAGTCTGGGCGATCCGGCGACGCTGCTGGGCGTCGTGGTGGTGCTGACCCTGGTGCTGGAGGCGGTGCGCTTCGCATGGCTGCTCGCCATGGACATACGGGCCGCCGTCGCCCAGGGGAAGGGGGCTCGCAGCTGCTTCGCACCCGAGGCCCTGCGCGGCACGCTCGCCATGGCGCTAGCGGGCGCCAAGGGCGGCATCACGCTTTCCCTCATGCTGACGCTGACGGCAGGCGCGGCGCTTTCCGCCGCTGGCAGGGCCACGCTCGTCTCCATCGCCTCGGGCATGATCGTGCTCACGCTCGTGCTGGCGGATTTCGCGGTGCCTGCGCTCGCGCCCTCGAAGTACTCCGCGCGGCGCACCCGCGCCCGCGTCGATGCCGAGATCGATCTCATGCTTGATGTGATCGCCTCCGTCGAGGCCGACGCGTCCTTCACGGGCGCGGTCAAGGACGCGTCGGGGTCGGCGGAAGATTCGCGAGAAGCCGAAGCGGGCGACGCTGCGAATGGCGGGAACAGCGCATCAGGAGAAGGTGCGCCGCCGCTGATCGACGAGCCGGCCACGGTCATTGTCATGCACCGCTACGCCGAGATTCTCGAGGAACTCGCTCCGGCCGCCTCGCCTGTGGCCGCCGCCCGGGCGCGCGCGGAGGTGGCGCGGGTGGGCTCCCTCTACGACCAGTTGGACGATATCGCCCGCCGGGCGGCCCAGTGGGACGAGAGCGAGGACGGCGTGGAAGAGGAGGCCCCCGACGACCGCACCGTCCGTCCGCGCCGTTCGCGTCGCGAGCGCCTGAATGCCGATCGCCCCGGCGCGCGGGGTCCGGCCGCCCCCAACCTGTCCGACCAGTTCCGGCAGATGCGCGAGACCCACGATGCCGTAGAGGACGTGCAGGCCCAGGCCCTCGTTCGCGAGCTGCAGCTCATCAAGGCCATGGTGGCCGACGGCTCCATCGACGCCGCCCACGCCAAGGACCTGCGCAACGACGTCTACATCCAGCAACTGGTGCTCGACTAACGCCATTGTCGTTCGTCGGCGGTTTCTGTGGGTTTGGAAAGCGGCGCGATGATGAGGGCGCGCGGTGCGCTACACTTATGTGCTATGGTTAACCTTCCCTACATCATCTGCTCGGTGCTGAGCTTCATTCCGGCTCTCGTGCTTCACGAGGTTGCCCACGGCTATGCGGCCTACAAGCTGGGCGATCCCACGGCTAAGCGCTCCGGACGCCTTTCGCTGAACCCGCTCAAGCACATCGACCCCTTCGGCACGGTCATTCTGCCGCTTCTGCTCATGGTCATGGGCTGGCCGGTGTTCGGCTACGCGAAGCCCGTGCCCTACAATCCGCGCTACTTCAAGGATCCGCGCCGCGACGATGTCATTGTGGGTTTGGCCGGGCCTTCCGCCAACCTCGCCATGGCCGCGCTGGCCGCTGCGGTGGCGTGGGGCTGCTCGGGGCTCGTCAGCAACCCCACCTTCGCCAACAACGAGCTGTTCGCTTACTTCTACGTGATGTTCCTGCCCACGTTCGCTCTCATCAACCTGTACCTTATGTTCTTCAACCTGCTGCCCATCCCTCCTTTGGACGGCTCATCCATCTTCGCCATCCTGCTGCCGCCGAAGTACCTGCCGAAGTACTACCAGATCCAGCAGTACGCCTTCCCCGTGTTCATGATCGCCATCGTGGTGCTGCCCTACGTGTTCAACTTCAACCCGTTCTCGTGGTATCTGGGGGTCACGGCCGGCAATCTGTTCGATTTCATGTTCCCGCCGTTTTTCTCCTAAGAGACGGCGCCGCCCATGTCCTACAAAGTCCGCATCGACAGCTTCGAGGGCCCCTTCGACCTGCTGCTTTACCTCGTGAGCCGCCAGAAGGTGGATATCGGCGCTATCTCCATCACCGAGATCGCCGACCAGTACCTCGCCGAGGTGTCGCGCATGGAGACCCTCGATCTGGACGTGGCGAGCGACTTTTTGCTGGTGGCCTCTACGCTGCTCGAGATCAAGGCCCAAAGCCTCATCCCGCGCGAGCGCGACGAGCTTGACGACGACTTGGCGGAGCTCGCGCCTTCCGAGGCCCGCGATATGCTGGTCGAGCGCCTCATGGAATACAAGAAGTTCAAGAATGCCGCTGCGGTGCTCCACAACCGTTTCATCGCCGAGGGTCGCATGCACACGCGCCCCTTCGGCCCCGATGCCGACTTTCTCGGCCTCATGCCCGATTTTCTGGAAGGGGTGTCGCTGGACGCGCTGGCCTACCAGGCGGCCGCGGCCCTTGCGCGCCGCGAGGTGTTCCTGCTGGAAAGCGAGCACATTGCCGCCAAGCCCATTCCCGTGGAGGTGCACGTGCGCGCCATTCATCAGCGCATTCGCACGGCCAAGCACCTGCGTTTCTCGCAGCTTGTGGGCCCGGGCACGCCCAAGGACGTGGCGGTAGTGACGTTTCTGGCCATCCTCGAGCTGTACAAGCGCGTCATGGTGAGGCTCGAGCAGGACGAGCTGTTCGGCGATATCGCGATCGACTACATCGAGGGTTCGGGCGACTTGCGTTTGGAAGGCGACGACGCCCTCACGTCGGTGGGGGAGGAGTAGAGGCGCATGTTTCAAGGATTGCAGGAAGACCAGCTGGCGGGCGCCTTGGAGGCGATGCTCTTCGTGACCGACGAGCCCGTGGGTACCATCGCGCTCGCGGAGATGCTCGAGTGCGAGGTGGGCGCGGTGGAGGCGGCCCTCGTGCGGCTGCGAGATGATCTGGAGGCCCGCGGCTCCGGCATCCAGCTGCGCGAAGTGGCCGGCGGCTGGCGTTTGTTCACGCATCCGGCCTACCACGAGCTCATCGAGAAGTACGTGCTGTCCTGGGATACGCGCAAGCTTTCCGCGGCGGCCATGGAGACGCTGGCCATCGTGGCCTATACCCAGCCTGTGACCCGTGCCGGGGTGGCCTCGGTGCGCGGCGTGAACTCCGACAGCTCCATCAACTCGCTGGTGGAGAAGGGGCTTGTACGCGAGGTGGGCACGGAGGACGCACCGGGCAATCCCGTGCTCTACGGCACGACCCGCGGTTTTCTGGAGAAGTTCGGTCTGCGCAGCCCTGCCGACCTGCCTGACTTGGCCGATTTCGCGCCCGATGCGGAGACGCGTCGGCTCATCACGGAGCGTTTGTCGGCTACGCGCAAGGATGCGGTTGTCTCCGACGAGCAGGCCCGCACCATGGCCCGGGCGCTCATGGGCGAGGACTTCGAGGTCGATGACGGCGAGGCCATGCTGTCCGACGAGGAGCTGGCCCAGGGCACGGATGCGGCGGCCGGGGTACTCGTGGACGCCCTCGAGGAGGAGCGCGATGAGGACGGAAAGGGGGATGGTGGCGCTGATGCCGACGGCGACGTTGCCCATGCCGACACTTCTGGCGCCGACGCCATGTTCGCCCGCGCCATCGCCTCCACGCTTGGCGTCGTCGACAAGATCGACTTCGACTCCCTCGTCTTCGAGACCGACGACGAGTAAGTTCCGCGCGCCATGACCGAAATGCGGTTGCAGAAGTTTCTGGCGCGGGCCGGGGTGGCCTCGCGGCGCCATGCCGAGGAGCTGATCGCCGTCGGTCGCGTGACCGTGAACGGCGCGCGAGTGACCGAAATGGGCGTGAAGGTTAATCCGGCCGCGGACGCGGTGGCCGTGGACGGCGCACCCGTCGCGCTGCCCAAGGAAAACGCCACCTTCCTGCTGCACAAGCCGGCCGGCTATGTGACCACCATGAGCGATCCCCAGGGGCGTCCCACCGTGGCTGAGCTTATGGCCGACGAGCTGCTCGCCCATCCGGGGCTTTTCCCCGTGGGCCGGCTGGACACCGACACCACGGGGTTTCTGCTGTTCACCGACGACGGACAGCTGGGCCATGGCCTTCTGCACCCGCGGCGCCACGTGGAGAAGACGTATCTGGCTCTGGTGGAAGGGGTGCCCGACGCGGGCGACGTGCGGCGCTTGCGCGAAGGGGTTCTGCTGGACGATGGCCTCACGTTGCCAGCGGGCGTGCGCGTGCTCGAGGGCGCCGATGGCCGCCGGGCCGCGCAGCTCATCGGCGAGGGGACCGGTGCCAGCGGCTACCGTCAGCGCCACGGCGGCAAGCGCGGCCGCGACGCGCTTGCCGCCGGGGGATCCTACGTGGAAGTGCGCTTGCGCGAGGGCCGCAACCGCCAAGTGCGCCGCATGCTGGACGCCGTGGGGCATCCGGTGATCGCCCTGCATCGCGAGGCCTTCGGCCCCCTTGCCCTGGGGAATCTGCCCCGGGGTGCCTCCCGTCCGCTCGCGGAAGCGGAAGTGGCGCGCCTCAAGGAGCTCGCGTCCTAGCTCGGGCGCCGGCGAGGGCTTGGTTTGGCCCATGTTCCGGCGTCTGCGAGTATCTGAGCCGATCCGCGTCCCGGCGCGATCCGCGACGCGCGCCAACGTCGACCTCTTGTGGGGGCGCGGGTCGCAGCCGGCTTTCTTATAGATCGCAAGAATGGCAGTATCGGCAAATCTGATCGAAATCACCAACATTTCGGGATGCTGCGCCGGCGTCAGAGCTTATAATACGCGCCAGTGAAGGATACCGTTGCACCCGGGAGGGCCCGGGGCGACAGGATCGAAAGGAAGTAACCATGAGTGTTACCGTATCGACGTTTCTCAAAATGAAGGCCGAGGGCAAGAAGATCTCGATGATCACCGCCTACGACTACACCACGGCACGGCTCGTGGACGAGTCCGGCATTGATTCCATCCTCGTCGGCGACTCGCTCGGCAACGTCATTCTCGGTTTGGGCGACACCGTGTCGGTGACGATGGAGGACATGATCCACCACGGCGCCGCTGTGGCCCGCGGCGCCAAGAACGCGCTCGTTGTCGTCGATATGCCCTTCATGTCGTATCAGTCCAGCGTCTATGACGCGGTGGTGAACGCGGGGCGCCTCATGAAGGAGGCCCGCGCCAACGCCGTGAAGCTGGAGGGCGGCGTGGAAGTGGCCGACCGCATCCGCGCCATCGTCGACTGCCAGATCCCCGTGTGCGCCCACATCGGGCTGACGCCCCAGGGCATCAACGCGCTGGGCGGCTTCAAAGTGCAGGGCAAGACGGCCGACTCGGCGCGCAAGCTTTTAGAGGACGCCCATGCCGTGGAAGAGGCCGGCGCCTTCGCCGTGGTCCTGGAGGCCATCCCCGCCGAGCTGGCCGCCCGCGTGTCGGCGGAGCTGACCATCCCCACCATCGGCATCGGTGCCGGCGCGGGCTGCGATGGCCAGGTGCTCGTGAACCAGGACATGCTCGGCATGTTCCACGACTTCACGCCGAAGTTCGTGCGGCGCTTCGCCGAGGTGGGCGATGTGATGCTGGACGCCTACCGCGCCTACGACGCCGCCGTGAAAGATGGCACCTTCCCTGCCGCCGAGCACACCTACGCCGCCCCCGCGGGCGTGCTGGAAACCCTCTAGGAGGCCGGCCATGGAGATCATTCGCACCGTCGCGGACATGAAGGCCCGGGCGGCCGCCTGGAAGGCCGAGGGGCTCTCCATCGGGCTCGTTCCCACCATGGGGTCGCTGCACGAGGGGCATGAGAGCCTCATGGACGCCGCCCGCGAGGCGAGCGACCGCGTCGTCGTCTCGGTGTTCGTCAACCCCATCCAGTTCGGGCCGGGCGAGGACTACGAAGCCTACCCGCGCGACCTCGAGCGCGACGCGCGCATCTGCGAGCGCCACGGCGTCGACGTCGTCTTCCATCCGGAAGTGGACGACATGTATGCCCCGGCCCACAACACCTTCGTGGTTATGGAGACGCTTACCGACTCGCTGTGCGGCGCCTCGCGCCCGGGGCACTTCCGCGGCGTGTGTACGGTGGTCACGAAGCTCTTCAACATCGTGCAGCCGCACCGCGCCTTCTTCGGCCAGAAGGACGCCCAGCAGCTCGCCATCATCAAGCGCATGGTGGCCGACCTGAACATGAACGTGACCGTCGTCGGCTGCCCCATCGTGCGCGAGGCCGACGGTCTGGCCAAAAGCTCGCGCAACGCCTACCTGAGCGCGGAGGAGCGCCAGGCGGCCCTCGTGCTGTCGCGGGCCGTCTTCGCCGGGAAGGAGGCCGTGGAAGCGGGGGAGCGCGACGCGGCGGTGCTCAAGGCACTCATGAGCGGCATCATCGAGGCCGAGCCGCTGGCCCGCATCGATTACGTGGAAGTCGTCGACGGGGCGACCATGCAGCCGACCGACGCCATCGGCGCCATGGCGCTTATAGCCATGGCCGTCTACATCGGGAACACGCGCCTCATCGACAACTTCATCTTCGAGGAAGGGAACTAGCTCCATGCTGCTGAACGTTCTGAAGGGGAAGATCCATCGCGCCCGGGTGGTGCAGGCCGAGCTCGATTACGTCGGCTCCATCACCGTGGATGCGGCCCTGGCCGAGGCCGCGGGCATCCTGGAGTACGAGAAGGTGCAGGTCGTCGACATCGACAACGGCAACCGCTTCGAGACCTACGTCATCGCCGGCGAGCCGGGAAGCGGCATGATCTGTGTGAACGGCGCGGCAGCCCACTGCGTGGAGCCGGGGCACAAGGTCATCATCATGTGCTACGCGCAGATGACCCCTGAGGAGTTCGCCGATCCCGACAACGCCCCGCGCGTGGTGTTTGTGGATGACGACAACCGCATCGCCCGCGTCACCCGCTACGAGAAACATGGGCGTTTGGAAGATATGTAGGAGCGACTCCTCGGGGGCGGGACCACGGGGCACCTTGATTCGCTCAGACGGTCCTCGATGGTATCGAAGGCCCAAGGTCGCCTTTTCCCTGCGTCGTTGCGCCTTCGATACCATCTGCGGAACTCGCTCGGTCAAGGCGCCCCGTGTTCCCGCTGCGCTTTGCCATGATTGAATATAAGGAGGCTCTTATGAAGCCTATTGAAAATGTCGCCATTGTCGGGTTCGGGTCGCTGGGGGCCATGTACGCCGCCTGCTTCGGGGCCGCTATGGGGCCCGAGCGCGTCTTCGTGGTCGCCGATGCGGCTCGCACCGAGCGCTACCGTGCCGAGGCCGCCACGTTCAACGGCGAGCCCATCCGGGTCACTTACCTGACTTACGAGGAAGCGGCCGAGCGCGCCGCGGTGCAGCCCTTCGACGTTGTGTTGTACGCCGTGAAGTACGGCGCGTTGCCCGAGGCCATCGAGCAATCATCTCCGCTCGTCAGCCTGGACACCGCCGTCATCTCGGTGCTCAACGGCATCACGAGCGAAGAGGTGCTCGCGGAGCGCTTCGGCTGGGACCGCGTGCTTCTGTGCATCGCCCAGCAGATGGATTCTCGCAAGGTGGGCGCGGTAGTAACCGCCGGCTGCGTGGGCGTGATGGCCCTTGGCGTTCGCGACCCCGAGGATGCGGCCCAACGGGCGAACCTCGCTCGTGTCACGGAATGGCTCGCCGCCGTCGAGCAGCCCTTCATCGTGCCCGCGGACATCCAGCATCAGCTGTGGGGCAAGCTCATCTGCAATGTGGGGGTGAACCAGGCCTGCGCCGTCTACGACTGCTGCTTTAACGGCATCCACGTCCCCGGCGAGGCGCGCGAGGCCATGATCGCCGCCATGGGGGAGGTGGCCGCCGTGGGCCGGGCCTGCGGCATCGCGCTCACCGACGATGATGTGGCCTACTGGCTCGACATCATCGACCACCTGAATCCTGCCGGCATGCCGAGCCTGCGCCAGGACGTGCTGGCGCGCCGTCCCACCGAGGTGGAGCTCTTCTCGGGCACCATCAACCGCCTGGGCGCGGCCCATGGCATCCCCACGCCGCAAAACGAGCGCTTCTACGCCGCCATCAAGGAACTCGAAAGCTCCTTCTCGTAGGGGCGAACCTCGGTTCGCCCTCGTCAAGCACGTTAATCTCGCCTGAGAGGGGCGACCAAGGTCGCCCCCTACGAATTCAGCCTGCGGGTATCCCCCGGCCCTTTCAAGTTCACCGTCGAGTTACGTTCTCGTGACCGCTTGTTTTCAGTGATAAACTGACGCAGGAATAACAAGCATGCACAAGGACGGCTTTTGGAGCGCAGAAAGTACATCGCCATCGTATCGGCCGCGGCGGTCGTCATTGTCGTCGCGGTCTGCGTCTACCTGGCCCAACTCTCCGCGACGGTCGCCGGCAACCTCATGACCTCCGTGGACGAGATATCCCGCCACGACGTGGAGACCATCGAGGGCACGCTGAACAATTGCTACGCGCGCCTGGGCGCGGTGGCCGACCGCCTCGAGGTCTACGACGTGCAGACGGTGCACGAGGCTCAGGAGCAGCTGAACCTGGAGGCGGCCTCGTCGGCCATGTTCAACGCGGTCTATCTCATGGAAGCCGACGGCACGCTCTACAGCAGCTCGTACGTGCGCCTCGGTGCCGACGAGCACGCCTACGACGAGCTCATGGAAGACGGGCGGGAGCACTTCGCCATGCTCTACGACGACGAGAACGGCCGGCTGGAAACCACCAAGGAGTCCCTCATTTTCGGCATCCGCCTGCCCGATACAGAAATCGGCGGGCGAACCTTCGTGGCCATGCTCGCCCGCAGCGACTTGTCCACCATCTCCAGCCAGCTGGTCATCGAGAGCTTCGACGGTCAGGGCGTCTCCTCGGTCGTGAACGCGCGGGGCTATTACATCGTGAGCGCCAGCCCTGCCACCGATCTGGCCGGGCGCGACAACTTCTACGACACGCTCGAGGCCGGCCGCATCGACGACGGCGTCACGGTGGAGGACATCCGCCGCAACATCGCCGCGGGCGAGAGCTTCGTCATCAATTGCACGACGAGCGCCGGCGAGGATCTCGTCATGTCCTTCGCGCCGGTCGCAGGTACCGAGTGGTCGTTCATCATGACGGTTCCGACGGAGGTGTTCAGCCAGCGCTTCGCCCCCTTTATCGCCATGACGGTGGGCATGCTCGGGGCCATGGTGGCGGTCATCTCCATCATGCTGGCGGTCATCTACCGGTTCATGAGGCAGTCGATCCAGGCTCGGGCCGAGGCCGTCGCGCGCACGGAGTTCCTTTCGAACATGAGCCACGAGATCCGCACGCCCTTAAACGGCATCATCGGCCTGAACCATCTGATGGAGCGGCACGTGGACGACGCCACCGCCATGCGCGACTATGTGAATCGGCTCGGCAAGGCCGCCCAGTACCTGCTATCGCTCGTGAACGACATCCTGGACATGTCGAAGCTGCAGGCCGGCAAGGTCGATTTGACGAGCGAGCCCTTCGACGTGAACGCGCTGGTCGACAATGTCTGCGAGATGCAGCGCGGGCCCATGGCCGACCGCGGGATCCGCTTCGAGCTGTCGCGCACAGTCGAGCACCCGTGGCTTCGAGGCGACGAGGTGCGCCTGTCGCAGGTTCTCATGAACATCCTGTCGAATGCGGTGAAGTTCACGCCCGAGGGCGGCCGCATCACCATGAAGGTGCACGAGGCGGTGTACGCGTCGGGGAATGAGGCCGTGCTCACGGTGTCGATCGCCGATACCGGCTGCGGCATGACCAAGGAGTTCGCCGAGCACGTCTTCGACGCCTTCACGCAAGAGCGTAACCGCAACAGCGATTCCCAGAAGGGCACGGGGCTGGGCATGTCCATCAGCTACCTGCTCATGACACAGATGGGCGGCTCCATCACGGTGGAAAGCGAGCCGGGGTGCGGTTCCTGCTTCACCGTCATCGTGACGCTTCCCACTGTCGCGAATGGCGATGAGCCGACGCTTGCTCAGGCGCCCTCGCTGATTTCGCCGAGCGTAGAAGGCGCGGAAGGCAGGGGAGGCACAGAACGCGCGGAAGGGGCGGAGGGCGAAGTCGCCGAAACCGCCAGAGTCGCCGAAGCCCCCGGGGCCCCCGGAGCCGTTCGGGCCGTCTCCTCGCCGTCTGGCGCCGAAGCCGCTCGGGCGCCCGTCGAGATCCTCGTGGCCGAGGACAACGAGCTGAACGCCGACATCATCTCGTCCATCCTCACCGAGGAGGGCTTCTCCATCACCGTGGCCGAAAACGGCGAGGAGGCCGTGCGCCTGTTCTCCGAATCGCCGGCGGGACATTTCGCGGCCATCCTCATGGACGCCCAGATGCCGGTCATGGACGGCTACGAGGCCTCTCGCGCGATCCGCGATCTGAAGCGAGCCGATGCCAAGACGGTGCGCATCTTCGCCTGCACGGCCTCCACGTTCGCCGAAGATCGCAATCGCGCTTTGGCATCGGGCATGGACGACTTCCTCAGCAAGCCTTTGAACGTGACGGTCATGCTGCAAAAGCTCGAGGCCGTTCGGAAGGGCGGTGCCTCATGAGTAGCGAGAGCCGCAGAATACATCGCGGGATGATCGAGCCGGCATTTCCGCCGACGCAAAGCGTCGTGCCGCCGATCCCTCGTCGCGGCATGACCCGCCGCGCCTTCTGCGCGGGAGCGGCCTTCCTTGCGGCCGCAGGGACGCTGTCCCTCGCCGGTTGCAACAGCCTGCCCTTCACGGGTGCCGCGCCCGTTCGTCTGGTGATCAAGGTGCCCCGCACGGGCCACGACGTCGTCTTCGACGACTCAATCAGCCAGGTGGAAACGGTCATTCAGGGCATGGCCGAGGGGTTCCAACGCGACTACGAGAGGCCCGTCGACGTCGAGGTCGTCGTCTTCGAGCAGAACCAGTACGACGAGGCCGTCAAGGGGTCGTTCGACACGGATAAGGCGCCGGATGTGCTTTACGGCGATTACTTCAATATCTCCACCTACATTCGCACCGGGCGCGTCGTGCCGCTGGACGACGTTGTCGCCCCGGCTATCCGCGACGACCTCTTCGACGACTTGTGGAACATGGGCGTGGTGGAGGGCCGCGCATATATGATGCCCTATCTGGCGCGCCAGAACGTGCTTGCCTACAACAAGGAGATGTTCCGCAACGCGGGGCTTGGGGAGTTCGTCGCCGAAGGGAAGATCACCGCCTGGTCGCTGGACGAGTGGACGCGCATTTTGGACGCGCTCGCCGCTTCGCTTCCCAAAGGAAGCTTCCCGATGATGATGTACGCGGGCAGCTCCCAAGGCGACACCCATATCGTGACGCTTCTGCGCTCCGCCGGATCTAGCATCTATGACGAGACGGGCCATTTCAACCTTTCGGCGCCCGAGGGCGTGGCGGCGCTTCGGTGGATTCAGGACGGCGTGGGGCGTGGCTGGTTTCCGCCGCACGCGGAGAATTTGGAAATCGAGGATTGCTCCAGCCTGTTTCGCCAAGGTCAGCTGGCTATCTACATGGTGAACAACGCCTCCATCACCCGCTATGGCGACACGGTGGGGCTCGTGAACTTCCCGGGGCCCGATGCGGACGGCAGCGCCACCGCCTTCGCCTCGGGCTTTCAGGTTTTCGACAACGGCGACGCCGAGAAGCTGCAGGTGGCGAAGGATTTCCTTTCCTATGTGTACACCGATGAGCGCTGGCTCGACTATGCGGCGGGCGCGATACCGGCGAGCAAGCGCGTGTCCGATCGCTATGGCGCCGATATCCCCTCCTACGATCTGTTCCGCGCCAATGCCGATAACGTATGGGATTTCACGGGCGGCAGCCCCGACACCCAGACGGTGCGCGATGTCTTCTACACCGGCATCCACGACCTGCTCATGGGCAAGACGACTCCCGAGGAGTGCGCCGCCTTCTTGGACGAGCGCTGCAACGCCGCCATCGACGAAGGCTGGGCCAAAAGCCAACTGCACGAGTAGGAGTGCGCTTCAGTCAAACTGGCAACCATGGTAACGGCCATTGTAGGGCTGATCAGGGAATTGCTCAGAAAGAGGAAAGAGCCGCCCTCAGCCGAGTAGCTAAAGGCGACCCTCCAACCACGAAATACTAGTCAATTCGTGGAGCGGTCGCCGTAGCCGCGGCAATCGCCTTCTCCTGCATTGTAGCACGACTCAAAGAATACTTCACGATTATCCCCGTAGCGAGTTGCATTCGCCACTCTGCCTTCTGCAAGAGCGCGCGGAGGATTGCCAGGTTATCGAAGGCTACCGCGAAAGCGCGCTGGGTCATGTCGACAGAGGTTGCCATGGTTACTTGGACGCAATTGCTGACATTCGTCCTCGTGATTATTGCGGTGATTGATCTGACCGTAAGGGCCAGAAAGTGAAATAGCCGCTCCCGGTAAGCACGGAAAACGGCTACTTCGCCAAGCTATAAACTTGAACCCGAGGTAGCCGCCGTTCGCCCCGGCAAGCCACCCAGCCTCGTCAGTATATAGCCCACGGCGGAATCCTGTCAACGACCGAGGTATGCGTCAGACGTGCGGAAAATGCGGCGGTGGTGGGTGTTTGGGTGCGGGGGCGGCGGCTTCGTATACAATGGGTGGCGACTGGTACCTGATCGATTGAGGAAACAGACACTTCCATGACTGAATCTGCTGAACTGAACGGCGCCGGCGGGGCGGCCGAAACGGCTCCGGATGCCCCCGCGACGGGCGCCGCGCCGGAGCCCGCTCCCGTCGCGCCCAACGCCCCCTTCTCGGCCATCGCCGTCGTCGGCCTCGGGCTCATCGGGGCGTCGCTGGCCGGGGCGCTGGCGACCAAGATGCCCGACGTGCGCGTCTTCGGGGTCGATACCGATGCCGCCACCTGCGCCGCCGCCACCGAGCGAGGCTGGTGCGAGGCGGCCTCCGGCCCCGACGACCCCGCCTTCCGCGCTTTCATCGAAAACGACTGCGAGCTCGTGGTCATCGCCACGCCGGTTGCCGCCGTGGACGACTACCTCGCTCGCCTGCGCGACTGGGGTTACACCGGCGTCGTCACCGACACCATCTCCACCAAGGGCCACATCCTCGCCGCGGCCACCGAGCTTCTGCCTGCGCCTGCGCGCTACGTGCCGGGACACCCCATGGCCGGCTCCGAGCAGAGCGGCATCGCCGGCGCCCGCGCCGACCTCTTCGAGGGAGCGAACTGGATCCTCTGCCCCGACACGGCGACGGTGCCCGAGGACTTCCAGCACCTCCACGAGCTGGTCACCGGCCTCGATGCCCGCGTGGTGTCGCTGCGCCGCGAGGAGCACGACGCCGCCGTGGCCGTGGTGAGTCACGTGCCGCACATGGTGGCCTCCTCCCTCATGCAGCTGGCGAGCGCGCACGCCGACGACACTGGCTCTATCATGCGGCTGGCCGCCGGCGGCTTCAAGGACACCACGCGCATCGCCGCGGGCAGCCCGAAGCTGTGGTGCGGCATCGCCTTCGACAACGCCTGCGCCCTGAAAAGCGGCCTGGACGAGATGGCCTCCATCCTGGGCTCGTTCGCCGCCGCGCTGGAAACCGGCGACCGCGAGACGTTCACGCGCCTGCTCGCCGAGGCCGCCGACGCCCGCCGCGCACTGCCGGCCGCCTGGGTGCCCTCCACCGAGAAGCTGCTCGAGGTGCGCATCCCCATGGTGAACCGCACCGGCGTCGTTGCGGAGGTCTGCACCATTGCCAGCTCGGTGGGTTGCAATATACAATCTATTGACATCGACCACATCAGCGAGGGCAACGCCGTGCTCTCCCTCATCCTCACCGATGAAGGCGATATCGGCCAGCTCTCGATGCAGCTGATCAACGCTGGTTTCTCCGTATCGTTCAGTCCGCTCATGCCGAAGGAGTACGCTCATGTCGAATAGCGAATTCGCAGAACCCTACACGATCATCGAGCCTTTCGGGGGGCCCTTCAAAGGCGACGTCACGGTGCCGGGCGACAAGTCCATCTCGCACCGCGCCGTGCTGTTCGCGGCCATGGCCGAGGGCACCTCGCATCTTTCCGGCGTGCTCGACTCCGAGGACGTGCGCGCCTCCATCCGCGCCGTGGAGGCCTTGGGCGCCGAGGTCGATTTGAAGGCCCAGCCCGACGGATCGCTTTCCGGCACCGTCACCGGCTGGGGCGCCGAGGGCCCCAGCCAGCCCGCCGCCCCCATCGACTGCGGCAACTCGGGCACCACGGCGCGCCTGCTCATGGGTGTCGTGGCCCCCTGGGACATCGAGGTGACCATCACCGGCGACGAGTCGCTCAAGAAACGCCCCATGCGCCGCATCGTGGCGCCCCTGGCGAAGATGGGCGTCGATTTTGTGCCCGAGACGCCGGAGACGCTGCCCATCACCGTGTGCGGCAACCGCGTCCTGCCACCACCGTGAACGAGCCGGCGCCCTCGCGCAACCACACCGAGCTCATGCTGCCGGAGTTCAACGTGCCCACCACCGCCGGCACCCGCGTGGCCACGGTGACCGGCCCCGCCGAGATGCTCGCCTCCGACGTCGTCGTGCCGGGCGACCCCTCCTCGGCCGCCTTCGTGGCCGCGGCCGCCCTGCTGAAGCCCGGCAGCTCCGTCACCATTCAGAACGTGTCGCTGAATCCGGCCCGCATCGGGTTCGTGCGCACGCTGGAGCGCATGGGCGCCGACATTCGCGAGTCCTACGGCGGGCATGAGGGCAAGGAGCCCCGCGGCACCATCACGGTGAACTACACGCCCGTGCTGCGCGGCTGCGAGATTCCCTCCCAGCACATCGCCTCGGTCATCGACGAGATCCCCGTGCTCGCCCTGGTGGCGGCCCACGCCCGGGGCATCACGGTGTTCCACAAGGTGGGGGAGCTGCGCGTGAAGGAATCCGACCGCCTCAAGGCCATCATCGACGGCCTGGCGCTGCTCGGCGTGGACGCCTGGGAAGAGGGCGACGATCTGTTCGTCGAGGGCAACCCGCAGCTGCAGGTGCCCCAAGGCCTCGTCTTCGAGTCCTACGGTGACCACCGTCTGGCCATGACCTGGGCGCTCGTGGGCGCCTGCGGGCGCGTGCCCGTATCGGTGACCCGCTTCACCTGCGTGGCCGTGAGCTACCCCGACTTCCTCGCCGACTTGAAGGGATTGGTGAAATAGTGATCGTCGCCATCGACGGGCCCTCCGGGGCCGGAAAGTCCACCGTGGCCAAGGCCGTGGCCAAAGAGCTCGGCTTCTCCTGCCTGGACACGGGGGCCATGTACCGCGCCATCGCCTGGCGCGCCCTGCAAGACGGCGTCGCGCTCGACGACGAGCCGGTCTTGGGGGCTATCGCCCGTACCTACGACATCGCCTTCGGGCATGTGGAAGGCGACCCGGTGCCGCGTCGCGTGTTCATCGGCGATGACGAGGTGACCGACGCCATCCGCACTGCCGAGATCGACCGCGCCGTGAGCCCGGTGTCCGCCGCGCCCGCCGTGCGCGAGGCGCTGCTCGACCAGCAGCGCCGCATCGGCAACGCCGGCGACTACGTGGTGGAGGGCCGCGACATCGGTACCGTGGTGTTTCCCGATGCGGCCGTGAAGGTGTTCCTCACCGCCTCCGACGAGGAGCGCGCCCATCGCCGGGTGCGCCAGAACGTCGATCGCGGCATCGGTTCCATCGACTACGACGAGGTGCTGGCCGACCTGCGCCGGCGCGATGCGGCCGACTCCTCCCGCGCCACGGCTCCTTTGCGCCCCGCCGACGACGCCGTGCACATCGACTCCACCGGTCATTACATCGAGGAAGTCATCGAGCAGATCTGCAAGCTTGCCAGAGAGGCGCGCTGATGTTCCTAAAATACTCCGAGATGTGGGACATGGATTTGGGCGGCGAGCCCAGCACCAACGAGATCCCGCACTGGTTCGGCAATGCGGCCTACGTGGTGGTGGGCGGCCTGTGTAAGCTGCTGTTCCGCTATCGGGTGGACAACCGCGACAAGCTGCGCGCCTTCCAGGGCGCGGAAGGGGCGCTCGTCATCTGCAACCACACGTCGTTCTTCGACGTCGTCTTCATGTACCTGGCCGCGCGCCCGAAGCAGTGGGTGCGCCTCATGGGCCGCGACAGCCTCTTCGACAACGCCCACGGCCTGCTCGGCCAGGCGCTCTCGCGGGTGGGCGCTTTCCCCGTGAAGCGCGACACCGCCGACATGACCTCCATCAAGCGCGCCGTGCGCATGCTCAAGCGCCAGGAGCTCGTGGGCATCCTGCCCGAGGGCACGCGCCGCGGCAAGACCGACCGGGTGCCCTCCATCCACGCCGGCGTGTCGGTAATCGCCCGCATGGCGAAGGTGCCCATCCTGCCCATGACCGTGCGCGGCGTGGAGCGCATCAAACAGAAGGGCCAGCGTGTCCATTTCCCGAAGGTGACCGTCGACTACGGCGATCCCATTCTCGTCGGCGATTTCGACTTCCTGCCGAAGGACGAGCGCGTGGAGGCCTGCACCTGGTACGCCATGCGCGAGTGCTTCGCGCTGTACTACCGCTGCGCTCCCGAGGACGTGGACATGGCGGCGCTGTTCCCCGAGACGCGCGACTACGCCCCGGTGTTCGCCGAGCATCCTATCCCGCGCCACACGAGCGAGGAGCTGGCCCGTGCCGCCCGCACCGCTCGCGCCGAGAAAGCCGCCAAGGCCGCCGCGAAAGTGAAGGAGAGCTAACCGTGGAAGTGATTCGCGCGAAGCGGGCCGGGGCCTGCTACGGGGTGCAGCGGGCGCTGGACATGGCCGACGAGGTCATCGCCGACGGGAGCCGGGCCTACACGCTCGGGCCACTCATCCACAATCCGCAGGTGGTGGCCGATCTGGCCGCCCGCGGCGCCGAGGCCGTTGGTTCCGTGGAAGATATCTGCTGGGAAGGTGCCGCAGCCGGGGACGCGTCAGCGGAAGGGTCAGCTTCCGCAGCCGGGGACGTGCCGGCGGTGGTCATCCGTTCCCATGGGGTGACGCCCCAGGTGCTGGCCGCCGTGGAAGACCGCGGGTTTTCCGTAGTCGACGCCACCTGCCCCCATGTGTCCCGGGCCCAGCACGCCGCTGCGGAGCTCGCGGCCGAGGGCTGTCGCGTCATCGTGGTGGGTGAGGCGGGTCACCCGGAAGTGGAGGGGCTCACTGCCTGGGCCGAGGAAGCCGGCGGCAAGGTGGACGTGGTGGCCGCGCCCGAGGAGATCCCCGAGGGCCTGTACGATCCGGTGGGCGTGGTGGCCCAGACGACCCAGCGCCGCGAGAACTTGGAGGCGGTGGTGGCCGCCCTGCGCGAGGCGGGGCTTGAGCCCATCGTGAAGAACACCATCTGCTCGGCCACGCGCCAGCGCCAGGAGGCCGCGGCCGATCTGGCTTCGGCCGTGGACGCTATGGTGGTCATCGGCGGCCGCAACTCGTCGAACACCACGCGGCTGGCTGAGGTGTGCGCGCTCACCTGCCCGCGCACCTTCCACATCGAATCGACCGACGAGCTGGACCCGGAGGCCTTTGCCGATTGCCGCCGCGTGGGCGTCACCGCCGGCGCGAGCACCCCCGAGAACCAGATCGCCGCCGTGGAAGCGTTCCTGCGCGCCCTGTAGCCATGGCCACCTACCCCGGAAAAGACATCGAGCGCGAGGCCTCTTGCGCCTCTTGCGCCGCCTGCGACCAGGCGAGTCTCACGGCTGCCGAGGCGGCGGCCGCGGCGTGGAAGGGGCCGGCGGCGCGCATTATCGCCGTGGAGCCGGAAAGCCCCGCCGACGATGCCGGCTTTGCGCCCGGCTGCTACCTCACGACCGTGGATGGCGCGCCCTTGCGCGACATCATCGACTGGCGCTGGCTTACGGCCGACGACGACATCACGGTCGGCTACATCGACCTCGACGGCGAGGCCGGGGTGGTGGAGTTGGAGCGCGAACCGGGGGAGCGGTGGGGCTTCGAGTTCGACGGCGTGCTGTTCGATTCCGTGAAGCTCTGCCGCAACGCCTGCGTGTTCTGCTTCATGCGCCAGCTGCCCGACGGCGTGCGCCCCTCGCTCGTGCTGCGCGACGACGACTTCCGCCTGAGCTTCCTTGCGGGAACCTTCGTCACGCTCACGAACTTGAAGCCGGAAGATGAGGCCCGCATCATCGAGCAGCACATCAGCCCCTTGCGGGTGAGCCTGCACGCGAGCGAGCCGGAGCTGCGCCGCCGCATGATCGGCAAGCACGCGGCCCACGGCCTGGCAGCTCTCGACCGCCTGCTGGCGGCTGGCATCGAGGCCCATGCGCAGATTGTACTCATGCCCGGCGTGAACGACGGAGAGGCCCTGCGCGAGACCTTGGAATGGGCCTGGGAGCGCCCGGGTATCAACGGCGTGGGCATCGTGCCTCTGGGCTTCACCAAGCACCAGACGGCCCTGCACGAGAGCTTCACCACGCCTAAGGCCGCCCGCGGCGTCATCGATGTGATCGCCCCCTTCCAGCAGCGCGCCCGGGCCGAGCGCGGAGGCCCCTGGGTCTTCGCCGCCGACGAGTTCTACGTGAACGCCTTCGGCGCCGACACGCCGGCCCGTATCCCGCCGGCCTCCGACTACGGCGACTACGACATGTTCGAGGACGGCATCGGCATCGTCCGCTCCTATGTGGACGAGTTCGACGAGGCCTGCGAAAGCGGCCTGGCTGCCCGCGCCGCCGAGGTGCTGGCGGCCCGCGACCTCACCGCCCGCTACATCGTCGGCGAGGCCATGCAGCCCTTCCTGGACGCCATGATCGCGAACAGCCCCCTGGCCGGTCGCCTCGTCCCCCTCACGGTGAGAAACGACTACTTTGGCGGCAACGTCAACGTCACCGGCCTCCTCACCGCCTCCGACATCGCCCCCGCCATCAAGGCTACCAGCGAGGAAGAAGAAGGAACCCACCAGCTCTTTCTCCTTCCGAGCGTTATCTTCAACGACAACGGCGTGACGCTCGATGACATGACCGTGCAGGATATCGAAAACGCGGCCGGCGCCCCGGTGTCCGTGGTATCCTGTAACCCGTTCGATTATCTGCCTGAGATCATAAAGCTCGCCCAAGACGAGTCGTAAAGAATAGCGAGGATACCCATGGCCCTTCCCATCGTCGCCATCGTGGGGCGCCCCAACGTGGGCAAGTCCACCTTGGTCAACCGCATCGCCCAAACCGGCGACGCCATCGTGCACGAGATGCGCGGCGTCACCCGCGACCGCAGCTACCACAAGGCCGACTGGAACGGCGTCGAGTTCATGCTCATCGACACCGGCGGCATCGAGATGGGCGGCGACGACGCCTTCCAAGGCTCCATCCGCGCCCAGGCCTTCGAGGGGGCGCGCGAGGCCGACGTCATCATCTTCCTCGTGGACGGCAAGGCCGGCATCAACACCGACGACGAGGAGGTGGCCCGCATCCTGCAGAAGGCGGGCAAGCCGGTGTTCGTCGCCGTGAACAAGATGGACAACCCGGCCCGCATGGATGAGGTGTGGGAGTTCTACGCGCTGGGCCTGGGCGATCCGTGGCCGGTGAGCGCCCAGCACGGCAACGGCACGGGCGACCTGCTGGACGAGGTCGTGAACGAGCTGCGGAAGGTGGAAGTTGTTCCCGAGGAAGAGGTTGAGGCCATCAACGTCGCCATCATCGGTCGGCCGAACGCGGGGAAGAGCTCGCTCACCAATAAGCTCACCAACAACAACCGCTCCATCGTGAGCGACGTGGCCGGCACCACGCGCGATGCTATCGACACGCTGGTCGAGCACGAGGGGCAGATGTACCGCATTGTGGACACGGCGGGCCTGCGCCGCAAGAGCCAGATCGACCAGGACGTGGAATACTACGGCTTCGTGCGGGCCATGCGCGCCATCGACCGGGCGGATGTGGCCTTGCTTGTCATCGACGGCACCTTGGGGCTCACCAACGAGGACCAGCGTGTGGCCGGATACGCCGCCGAGCGGGGATGCGCCATGGTGATCGTGCTGAACAAGTGGGACATCGTGGAGGGCCCCGAGGCCAAGGAGAAGATCCGCGAGCGCATCGAGGACCGCATGACCTTCGTGGGCTATGCGCCGGTGGTGGCCATCTCGGCGCTTACCGGCAAGCGTGTCGACCGTATCTGGGGCGCCATCGACGACGTCTACGCCAACTACAGCCGCACCATCCCCACGGCCCGTTTGAACACGTGGCTCGCCGGCATCCGCGAGACGGGGCACACCGTGTCGAAGGGCAAGGCGGTGCTGCGCATGAAGTACCTCACCCAGACCGGTACCTGCCCGCCCCACTTCACCTTCTTCGTGAATCGCCCCGATGTCGTGGACGACAACTACGAGCGTTATCTTGAGAACCGCATGCGCGAGGCCTTCCCCTTGGAGGGCACGCCCATCCGCCTCAAGTTCAAGAAGAAGGACTAGGCCATGGCAGCGATCATCGGTTGGCTCGCCCTTTCCTTCGCCGTCTCGTTCCTGCTCGGCTCTATCCCTTGGGGCGTCATCGTGTCGAAGCTGGCCTATCACAAGGACATCCGCGACGAAGGATCGGGCAACATCGGCACCACCAACGCCTTCCGCGCCATGGGCAAGGTCGGGGGCGCGCTCGTGTTCGTGCTCGATTTCGGGAAGGGGCTTCTGTCCGGCTGGCTCGCTTTCTGGTTCTGGGCGCCGCTCGCCGGTTGGGCTGAGATCGACTATAGCCTGGCCGGCGCAACGTTGCCTGCAACGGTTGAAGGGCTTCCGGTGGATGCGGGCGCCTTGGCCCTGGCCCTCGCCTTCGCCGGCTGCACGCTCGGCCACATCTTCAGCCCCTGGCTCAAGTTCAAAGGCGGTAAGGGTATCGCGGTGGCCGCCGCCTGCCTCGTGTTCGTCTTCGGCCCCCTGGGCTTCCTCATCGAGATCGCCGTCTTCGCCCTCGGCATTGCCGTCACCCGTTGCGTGTCCGTGGGCTCCATCGCCGCGGCAGTCATCTGCCCGGTGCTCGCCCTGTACTTCTACTGGGGCCAGTGGGTCCCCTGGCTCATCATCGCCGCCACGGCCTGCGTCGTCATCTGGGCCCACCGCGCCAACATCGCCCGCCTGCGCGCGGGCACGGAGAACAAGATCGGGAGCAAGAAGACAGCCTAAGCATCAACTATGGTTGAGTGAAGCGGAAACGTCGGGTGCCTTGACCGAGCGAGTTCCGCAGATGGTATCGAAGGCGCAGCGATATGCGGCGAAAACGATCTTGTCGCCTTCGATACCAGCGAGGACTGTTTGAGCGAATCAAGGTACCCGGCGGTTCCGCTCCGGGGGAGCTTCAACCAAGAGAGAGGATCGATATGCGCGTAGCAGTGATTGGGGCCGGCAGCTGGGGAACGGCGTTGGCGCTCGTGCTGGCGGAAGCAGGCCACGAGGTGGTGCTCTGGGCCCGCACGCCCGAGGTGGCCCGCGCCATCAACGAGGAGCACCGCAACCCTCGGTACCTCTCGGACTACCGCCTTCCTTCCGCCATCCGCGCCACCGCCGACTACGCGTGTGCCTGCGAGGGCGCTGAGGCCGTGGTCATCGTGACGCCCTCGGCCGCCCTGCGCTCGGTGGCCGCCGACCTGCGAGAGCTCATCGCGCCTGGGACTCCCATTGTCATCTGCTCGAAGGGTGTGGAGGAGAAGACAGGCCTTCTGCCTATCGATACCTTCGCCGCCGAGCTGGGGAATGCGGGCCGCATGGCGGTGCTGTCGGGCCCCACCCATGCCGAGGAGGTCATCTGCCGCAAGCCGTCGGCCGCGGTGGTGGCGTCGGCCGACGAGGGGACGGCGCTCTTCTTCCGCGACCTGTTCGCCACGCGGTTCTTCCGCACCTACACCTCCGACGACCCGGTCGGGGTGGAGCTGTGCGCCGCCTTCAAGAACGTCATCGCCATTGCCGTGGGCATCTCCTACGGCATGGGCTTCGGCGACAACACCGCGGCCATGCTCATCACCCGCGGGCTCGCCGAGATGAGCCGCATGGTGGTGGCGGCCGGGGGAGAGGCGCTTACCTGCATGGGGCTCGGGGGCGCCGGCGACATGGTGGTCACCTGCATGTCGCAGCACTCGCGCAACCGGCGGTTCGGCGAGCAGTACGTGGCCCGCGGCCTTACCCTGGACGATTTCACGGTGCAGACCCACATGGTGGTGGAAGGGGCCATCGCCTGCAAGACCCTGGCCACGCTCGAGGCCCGCTACGGGGTCGATTTGCCTCTGACTGATACGGTGCGCAGCGTCGTGTGGGAAGGGGTGAACCCGCGCGAGGCCGCGGCCGCCCTCATCGATCGGCCGCTTAAGAGCGAGTTCTACTAGAGCGATCTTCCAGGTTGTCCGGCCTTTAACGCCGGGACGGGGGTGCCGTGCTCAAACAGCGGTCTATGGCATTTCTCGTCTGGGGGTTCGGGCCTTTCCGTTTGCCATAGACCGAACTGCGCGCGGCACCCCCGCCCCGAATCTCGGGCTTGCTTCGTAAAATACGAGCGATTGCCTTAAGATTTCGCCAGGTAAACGGGGTGCATACATGGTCGCAACCGTCGGGCCTTCCCGCTTTCACGAGGACGGGAAGGCCTTATTGTTGTCATCAGCCGAGCGGAAGGGCGGAAATCCGGGCAACCGGGCGCCCGTACCGCGAGGTCCTTGACAACCAATTCGAGCTTTCCGTCGCACCGTCTCCTGCGTGAACCCTCCTCTCTCCTCTCTCAAAACCCTCGCGGCGGAAACGATTTCCATGCGTACGTTATCCCCTTCTCCTCCGTGCGTACTGAGCAAAGCTCCTCCGGTTCCCCTGCCGGAGGAGCTTTTTTATGGGCATCTCTTTGCGGCCGCGCCTCGTTTTCCCCTTGTCGTATGCCGTTTTCGCCTTGCAGTTTCCCCTCTGATGACGTACTGTTAAGCAAGCAAATTTCGAAGGGGAAGGGTGCGCCGCCGCTATGAAGACGACCGAGAACGCCGTCCGGGATCGGAAGGGCTTCGCGCGCCTGACCTTGGTCATCGTGCTCATCTTCGCAGTCATGGGGGCCTCTATCTGGGCCGTCTCGAAGAAGACCTCCGACGACATGGCCGATGCCGCCATTCTGAACCTCAACGAGAACTTGAACCTCGTGGAAAGCACCGTGGAGGCCATTCAGGACAGCGAGGCGCAGTTCCAACGGCTTTTGGCCACCGAGCTTGCCGCCGCGGGCGATCCGGCCGCCGCTGTGGAGCGCTTGGGCAAAAGCGATGCCGCCGCGCTCATCTCTGTCGTGCCCGAGGGGGCCGACGTCGGCGTCTCCAACGACGGTGCCCCCTTCGACCCGGCGTCGCTCGATTTCAGCGGCGGGGGAGCCATCAAGGGGCTGCCCGTCTCCCAGGCCTATGTGAACGCCGAGGGCAGCTGGGCCTACACGGTGAAATGCCCCATCGAGCGCGACGGCGTCCCCATCGCCGAGCTGTACACCGAGTACACCTTCGACGCTATCGACCAGTCGCTGCCCCAGGGCTTCTACGGCCAGCGGGCCGTGCTCTACCTCATGGACGCCGCCACGGAGCGCTTCGTGCTGAAGCCCGAGGGCATGGGCGAGCGAGACGCGGGGCATGTGAATCTGGAGGACTTCTACCGGGCCAACAACATCACCGATCCGGTCATCCTCTCCATGGTGGCGGAAGGTGTCGCAAACCGCGAGAACGTCATGTTCGCCCATAAGGTGAAGGGCACCGAGGCCCTGTGCTATTTATGGTCCATCGGCGACGGCACCACCTATCTGGTGGGCTATGTGCCCATGGAGGCCATCCAGCGCGAGGCCCAGGCGGTGAACGTCGCCCTGATCATGGTGGCCTCCATCACGATTGCGGCCTTCTGCCTGTGCGTCATCCTCTACGGTTTCAACCGGCGCAAGCAGGCCCGGGCCCGGCGGGCACGGGAGGAGGAACGCGCGCTGCACGCCGAGCAGCTCGCCCAGGCGCTTCGGGCGGCCGAGGTGGCCAACGAGTCGAAGTCGGCCTTCCTCGCCAACATGTCCCACGACATCCGCACCCCTATGAACGCCGTGCTTGGCTTCACCACCATCATCGAGAAGGAGGCCGACAACCCCGCGAAGGTGCGCGACTGCGCCGGCAAGATCATGGCCTCGGGGCGCCATCTGCTCGACCTCATCAACGACGTGCTGGACATCTCGAAGATCGAGAGCGGCAAAGCGTCGCTCACCTTGGCGGAGTTCGATTTGGGCGACTCTCTGGCGGCGGTGGAATCCATCATCGCGCCCATGGCCCGGGACAAGGGGCAGACGTTCTGCGCGGAGATCCGCTCCGTCCGCCACGAGCGCCTCATCGGCGACGAGACGCACCTCAACCAAATTCTGCTGAACTTGCTGTCGAATGCCGTGAAGTACACCCCGGAGGGCGGTCGCATCTGGCTGCGCTTCATCGGGCTTCCGGCGCATTCCAACGCACTGGAGCATCTGCGCATCGAGGTCGAGGACGATGGCTACGGCATGACGCCGGAGTTCCTTAAGACCATCTTCGACTCGTTCACGCGCGCCGAGAACTCCACCACCAACAAAGTGCAGGGCACGGGGCTCGGCATGTCCATCACCAAGAGCCTCGTCGACCTCATGGGCGGTACCATCGAGGTGGAAAGCGAGGTGGGGAAGGGGTCGTTGTTCCGGGTCGATCTGGAGCTGCGCATCCCCGAGGAGCAGGCTGCCGGATACTTCTGGGAGCGCGCCGGCATCAAGGGCATGCTCGTGGCGGACGCCTCGCCTGCGGCGCACGGGGCCATCGCCGAGTTCATGGAGGGCACGGGCGTGGAAGTGGACGGGGCGGCAAGTGCCGATGCGGCCTGCGAGCTGGCGCGGGCCCGCGGCGGCTATGACGTGGTGCTCGTCGGCGTCCCGTGGCTCGACGATGCCGCCGTGCGTGCGGCCGACGGCCTGCGGGCGAGCGCGGAGACGCCGCTTCTGTTCATGCTCGAGCACGCCTTCGACCAGGACGACGACGTGGCGCTGCCCCCGGGCGCGGCGGTGCTGACCAAGCCCTTCTTCCCCTCCATGCTGAAGCAGAAGATCGAGGCCGTGCGCGGCGTGGATGCCGAGGGAGACGACGATCTGGCCCAGGTGCTCTCCGGCAAGCACTTCCTCGCCGCCGAGGACAACTTCCTCAACGCCGGCATCCTCACGGATCTGCTGGAGATGGAGGGCGCCACGGTGGAGATCGTCGAGAACGGCAAGCTGGCCGTCGAGCGCTTCGAGCGCTGCGAGCCCGGCGAGTTCGACGCCATCCTCATGGACGTGCAGATGCCAGTCATGAACGGGCATGCGGCCGCCCAGGCCATCCGGGCGCTCGCGCGGGCGGATGCGGCGACCATTCCCATCTTCGCCATGACCGCCGATGCCTTCGTGGAAGACGAGAAGGCGGCGCTGGCCGCCGGCATGAACGCCCATGTGGCGAAGCCCTTGGAGATAGACGAGCTGCGGCGCGCCGTCGACCGCTTCGTCGAGAAAGGACGATCATGAGACCTATCGCGAGCAAGCGCGTCCGCAAGGGGGCCGTGGCCGCCGTCGCCCTCGTCGGCGCTTTAGTGCTCGGGGCCTGCAGCGCTCCGGCGCCGGCGGAGAATTTGGCCGTGCAGGATGTCGACGAGGAGAGGACGGTGAACTTCTTCAGCCCCATGGAGAAGATCAGCCCCGACACCGAGAACACGGCCCGCACGGCCAGCGACCTGACGATCGCCATGGCGGAGGAGCGGCTCGGGCTCACGCTGGCCTATCACACCTACACGGCCGAGAACTACCAGGACAAGACCTACGACGAGGTGTGCCTGGAGCGGGCCCGCAACAATTCGGACGATCTGTACCTGCTGAACACCGACACCATCGTGACCCTCGGGTCGGAGGGGCACCTCGCCGACTTGTCGGGGCTTTCCTGCGCCCAGAACCTGCGGGAGGTGGTGCGCACGGCCAACACGGTCGACGGCAAGCTCGTGGCCATTCCCCAAGAGGTGGTGGCCTACGGCCTGTTCGTGAACAAGGATATCTTCGACGAATGCGAGCTTTCGCTGCCGAACACGCCCGAGGAGTTTCTGGAATGCTGCCGGGTTCTCAAAGAGAAGGGCTATGAGACGCCCGTCGGCGCCAACCGCTGGTGGCTGGAGACCTTCGTTTTCGCCCAGGCCTACGCCGATCTGTACAACGGAGGAGACGTGGCCGCCGAGGTGCAGGCTTTGAACGAGGGCCGCGCCCGTTACAGCGACTACATGCGTCCCGGATTCGAGTTCTTGAAGAAGCTGATCGATCTCGGCTACGTCGACGCCGAGAACGCGCTGGTGAGCGAGGCCTTCGAAGGGGCCGGCGAGGGCGATGACTTCATGGCGGGAACATGCCCCATCGTCATGGCCTACTGGGACGCGGCCAACACCGATACCGCCTACGGCAGCCCCTCGTTCAACATGGAGGTCATCGGCTTTCCGAGCGCGCGGGGGCAGATGCCCGTGCTCTCCATGACCGGATGCGCCGTGGGCGAGCGGGCCGAGCACCGCGACGAGGCTCTCAAGGTGGTGGACGTCATCTGCTCGGACGAGGCCCTGCGGCTGTACGCCGAGACCAACCGCGTTATCTCGCCTTCGAAGAACGTGGAAGTGGAATGCGTCGAGCCGCTTCGCCCCTTGAACGATTTGGTGCAGGCCGATACCTACGTGCTCGCCTCGAACGCGGGTATGGACGTGGAACAGTGGGGCAATGTGTGCCTCATCGTGCGCGATTTGCTCGGTGGGGCGACCGTTGACGAGTGCATGGCGAAGCTGGACGCCCTGCAGGACGCGGCGGCCTGATCGACCTGTCCGCGCTCCCGGGTGCCGGGGCGGTCGTCGCCTGTCCGCGTCCGAGAGCGCCGGGGGCATCGCCGCAACACCCGCTCCGCTGTTCGGCCTTCGGCCTCAGGCGCTGCGCTGCTTCATGCTTTTATGGGCGCCCCTTCGGGGCGCTTTTTCAAATTGGTGTTCAGAGAGTTTCGGCGACGCCCCCGGCGCTCTCGGACGCTGCAGGGTCTCGGTTGCTCCGGTGCCCGGGAGCGCTACCTGGTGAGAGGCTGCTGCTCTAGTTTCAGGAGGGCGGCGTTGATGTCGTCGGTGGGCTTGCCGGTGGCGGTGACGATGCGGTGCGTTGGTACGAGCAGGGGAGTGGGGCAGGCGCGCAGGGCGGCTCCGACGGAGCGGAAGGAGCCGGGGCGGCCCAGCGTTTCGGCGAGGGCGCGGGCCGTGGTCGTGTGCCCGTAGGGGATGTTCGCCGCGGCCTTCCATACCTCCTGCTGGAAGGCGCTGCCCTCGGGGCGCATGGGAACGGTGAACGCCGATCGCTGGCCGGCGAGGTAGGCCATGATCTGGTTGGCGGCCTCGGTGGTGAGCGCTGTGGGCTGCCGGTCGCCGGGGAGGTTCTGCTCGCCGAAGCTGACGGCGGTCACGGCGGTGCCGTCGGCGGCGATGGTGACGGGCCCGAACTTCGTCGGATAGGTGAAGAAGGTGCTGCGAGTCGTGCTGGGCATGGGTGTCCTCGCTCTCGTCGGAAGGCGTCGGCGCCCCATCGGGGCGCGGGCGCATCTGCGGCGCCGGCCGTGGGCGCCGGGCCGCTCCGTGCAGGTTTGCCGCTGACGGTCATTATAGGCCGTCGGAGCACCGTCGTCGCGGTAGAATGTCGCCATCGGAAAGCCGCGAGATGAGGATGCGTCCTATGTACCAACCTGTGAAAATCGCCCCTTCAATCCTGTCCGCCGATTTCATGAACCTCGGACGGGACATTCGCATGATCGAGGAGGGCGGCGCCGCCTTCGTCCACATCGACGTCATGGACGGCCACTTCGTGCCGAACCTCACCATGGGCGTGCCGCTCTTGAAGCAGCTCAAGCCCGCCACGAACCTTCTGTGCGACGTGCATCTCATGATCGACAACCCGCTGGACGAGCTGCCCTGGTTCATCGATGCCGGCGCCGATCTTTTGAACGTGCACGTGGAGGCGCTGGATGAAGCCGACCTGGCGCGGGCCGTCGCCCAGATCCACGAGGCGGGCCTTCTGGCCGCGGCGGCTCTGAAGCCCAAGACGCCCGCGAACGCGCTTTCGCCGGTCATCGCCGAGCTGGACATGGCGCTCGTCATGTCGGTGGAACCGGGCTTCTCCGGCCAAAGTTACATCGCGGGATCCGATTTGAAGGTGGCCGAGGTGGTGCAGATGGCGCGGGCGGCCGGCAACGAGGAGCTGCTCATCCAGGTGGACGGCGGCATCGGGCTTTCCACGGCGCCGCTTGTGGCCGCCGCCGGGGCCGACGTGCTCGTCTGCGGCAACGCCGTGTTCAAGGCCGACGACCCGCGGGCGGCCATTGGCGCCGTGAAAGACGCGGCCGACGAGGCCCGTGAGGCTGCCTTGGCCCGTGGCCAATGGAATTAAGAGAAAGAAGAAGCGCGATGAGCAACACCGAGGAAAACCTTGCGGCCGTCGAGCGCGAATTGGCGGCCGATGTGGCCATGGCCGAGGGGCGCGCCGATGCCGAGGACGCCACCCTGCCCGAGCCGGCGGCGGGCTTCATCTACCTGGACTACGCCGCCACCGCCCCCCTGTGCGCCGAGGCGGCCGGCGCCATGGCGCCCTTCCAGGTGCCCGGGCCTGCGAATTTGGCCGTGAACGCCAACGCCAACGCCCTGTACGGGGTGGGGCGCGCCGCCTTCGACCTTCTGGAAAGCGCTCGGCGCCGCGCGGCCCAGGCCCTGGGCGCCCGGCGCCCCGATGAGATCGTCTTCACCTCCGGTGCCACCGAGGCCGACGACGCGGCCGTCCTCGGCCTTGTGCAGGCGGCCGCCGAGCAGCGCCGCCTTGCCGGCCAGAAGGACCGCCCTCTGCACGTCATCACCTCCGCCATCGAGCACGATGCCGTGCTCGCGCCCTGCCGGCGCCTCGAGGGCGAGGGCGTGCTCGTCACCTACCTGCGCCCCAACCGCCAGGGCTTCATCGAGGCCTCGTCGCTGGCCGAGGCGCTCACCGACGACACGGTGCTCGTCTCGGTGCAAGCGGCGAATTCCGAGGTGGGCGCCATCCAGCCCATCCGCGAGCTGGCGGCGCTGGCCCACGAGCGCGGCGCCCTCTTCCACACCGATGCCGTGCAGGCCCTGGGCAAGATGCCGCTCGATGTGCAGAAGCTCGGCGTGGATGCGGCTTCCTTCTCGGCTCACAAGATCGGCGGCCCCAAGGGCGTGGGCGCCCTGTACCTGAAGGCCCGCACTCCCTTCGCCCCCTACCTTCTGGGCGGCGGTCAGGAATCCGGTCGCCGCAGCGGCACCCAGAACGTCGCCGGCGTCACCGGCTTCGTCGCCGCCCTGGAGGCGGCCCAGGAAGCCGAGCCGGAGGAGTCCGCCCGCCTGCGCGCCCTGCGCGACCGCCTCTATGCGGCCATGGGCTCCATCGGCGGCATCCAGCCCACGGTGGAGGTGGACGCCGGCAGCGAGGACTTCCTCCCCAACATCGTCCACGGCCTGGCCGATGAGTGGGAGAGCGAGACCATGGTACTGCGCTTCGACCAGCTCGGCATCTGCGTCGCCGGCGGCAGCGCCTGCTCCAGCCACTCCCTGGAGCCGAGCCACGTCCTCAAGGCCATGGGCATCACCGGCGACGAGTCCTACAACGCCCTGCGCATCTCCATGGGAAGATACACCACCGATGCCGATATAGCGGCCTTCGAGAAGGCTTTGAACAAAGTATTGAACTGGTAGAATACGGTAGAAGATAAAGCATTTCATTGTTGTAAGAGCAGCGTGTGGGCTCGGGGCGGTGGTGCCGCGCGCAGTTCATTCTATGGCATGCAGATACGTCAGAACCCTCGACGAGATCTGCCATAGAATGCTGTTTGAGCACGGCACTTCCGCCCCGAGCCCACACGCGGACAAGCGGTCGAGAGATGCGGGGATTGCTGTTTGAGCACGGCACCACCACCCCGAATCCGCACACGGACAAGGAGAGCAATTAAGTGGAACGAGTAAACACCCATTGCCATTGCGTCTATTCCGGCCACGGCACCGGCACCATCGCCGAGTACGCTGATGCCGCCGCGGCCGCCGGCCTCACCACCCTCGCCTTCACTGAGCACTTCCCGCTCTCTGCGGCCTTCGACCCCGACGAGTACCTCTCCATGAGGCCGCAGATGGTGAATGCCTACCTGGCCGAAATCGACGAGGCCCGCGCCCGGCACCCGCAGATCGAATTCGTCACCGGCACCGAGATGGACTACCTCGGCGCCTTGGAGGACCGCCAGCTCACCGAGGAGGCCCTGGCCCCCTTCCGCTTCCGCCTTCTGTCGGTGCACTTCATCGACGGCTGGGCCTTCGACGATCCCGATCAGAAGGCCCGTTGGAAGGAGCCCGGGGCGCCGGACGCCATCTGGCGGCGCTACGGCGAGCTGTGGTGCGAGGCGGCATCGAATGCGAGCCTGCCCTACGACGCCATGAGCCATCCGGATCTCGCGAAGAAGTTCGGCTATTACCCGAGTTTCAGCCTGGAGTCCCTCTACGACGAGATGGCCGAGGCGGCGCGCGCCGGCGGCCGCATGGTGGAGGTGAACACGTCGGGCGGCTACTACGCCTGCGCCGAGATGTTCCCGGCCCCGGGGCTGCTCGCCGCCTTCTGCCGCGCCGGCGTGCCCTGCACCGTGGGCTGCGACTCCCACGACCCGGCCAACGTGGCCCGGGACATCGAACGGGCCTACGGGCTCATGTACGAGGCGGGCTACAGAAGCGTTACCGTTCCGACAGCCACAGGCGACCGTCGAAGCATTACCATCGAATAGGGTGCGTCCGCGATAAGGCGCGCCGATTCCGTTCCAAGAAAGAAGCTGATCATATGGGATTGTTCAACAAGGCCGACAAGGCCAGCACCGAGGCTCTTTCCAAGCGGGGCGAGTCCCATCTCGCGCCGCGCGCGTTCAATATGACCATCGGCGGCCTGGAGAAGGCGCTGCTGAAGGAGTTCCCGGCCGAGGATGCCGAGAAGTGGGACCGCACCGGGCTTCTGGTGGGGGAGCGCTCGCTGCCCGTGACCCGGGTGGCCGTGGCCCTGGACGCCACGCCGGGTGCTGTGGCCGCTGCCGCTGAGGCCGGGGCCAACGTGCTCCTCACCCATCATCCGGCGTTTCTCGAGGCCCCCGATGCCTTCGCGCCCGAGGCGAGCGCCCTGGAAAGCCCCGGGGCCGTGGTGTGGGCCGCCATCCGCAACCAGGTGGCGCTCATGGATTTCCACACAGCGCTCGATGTGAGCTCGGCGGCGGCCCGGGTGCTGCCCGGTATGCTGGGGCTCAAGTTCACGCTGCGCTTCGCCGAGCCGTTGGCGGGCTCGCGGCGCAAGGGCTACGGGCAGATCTGCGAGGTGCCCGACAACGACGGCGAACCCGAGACCTTGGCGCGCCTGGCGGCCCGCTGCATGGCGGTCTTCGGCCGCGCGCCGCGGGTATGGGGCGCCCCCGATGCGCCGGTGCGCCGGGTCGTCACGGCCACGGGCTCGGCGGCCAGCCTCGCGCCGGCGCTTGTCGCGGCCGGGGTGGACGCCGTCGTCTGCGGCGAGATGAAGTACCACACCGCGCTGGAGCTGGCGGCGGCGCACGTGGCCGTCATCGAGCTCGGCCACGATGCGAGCGAGCTGCCCTTGGTGGCCGTGCTGGCCGAGGCGCTGGCCCGCGCCGGCGTCCCTGCCGAGGCGGTGACGCTTGTCGATCAGTCCGAGAACTGGTGGACGCCGGAGGCCGTCCGCGTCTAGTTGCGTAATTTTCTCCATTGCCCCTGCCCAAGATCTGGGTTTTCGCCTATTATTGTCAGGGAGAAAACAGAGATCGAAAGTGAGGTTCCATGGAGGCTACGCGCGACGATATCGAAGGTCTGTTCGAACTGCAGCGCATCGATCTCGAGATCAAGCGCCTGAGCAAGGAGCTGGACGAGCTGCCCCAGCGCGGCATCATCGTGGCCGCCCGCGACAAGAAGGCCGCCATCGAGGCCAAATCCGAGCAGGTGGCCGAGCTCAAGCGCGCCACCACGAAGAAGATCATCCGCATCGACGACGAGGACGCGTCGCTGGCCAAGAAGGAGGCTGGCGTCCAGGCCGCCATCGACGCCGCTCACGGTGACTTCCGCAACGTGGAGGCCCGCACCAAGGAGCTGGCGGGCATCGTGCGCCGCCGCGCCACCATCGCCGAGGATCGCGCCGGGGTGGCCGCCGAGCTGGACAAGATCAGCGCCATGGAGGCCCAGATCTCGCTCGCCCTGGAGGAGATCGCCGCCAAGGAGCAGGAGGCCATCGACTCGTTCCAGAAGCAGGGGGGCGACCTCAAACTCGCCATCGCCAAGCTGGAAGCGGCTCGCGGCCAGGTGGAGGCGAAGGTCTCCCCGCAGCTATTGGACGTCTACAACCGCACGGCGGCCCGCTCCGGCGTGGCCATCGGCGTGCTCGACGGCAACCGCTGCGGCGCCTGCCGCACGGTCATCGACGGCGGCCGTCTTATCGATCTGCGCAACCAGGCACCGCTGGGTATGTGCCCCTCGTGCAAGCGTTTGCTGGTGATCGCATAATTTCTGTTGCCCTCACCGCGCGCGCTGTGCTATAGTTGGCGAGCTGTGTCCAAAACGAAACAACAAGCACTACGGAGTTGATATCAATGTCGAAGGTTTGCGAAGTTTGCGGTAAGCACCCGGTTGCCGGTCGTAGCATCAGCCACTCTCACCGTGTGAGCAACCGCGTGTTCCGTCCCAACATCCAGAAGATCACCATTCGCGACGCGAAGGGCCATGTCCGTCGCGCCAACGTGTGCACCTCCTGCATGAAGGCCGGAAAGGTGGAGCGCGCCTAGCAAGAGCGCGTCCGCTTTCTTTCCCAGAGAATCCAAAAGCCCGCCCCGCGGGCTTTCTCTGTTTCGGCACAAAGTTGACGATGCGAAGGAGGCGGGGCGGCCCGCGTGCAGGTTGCGCAGCGACTGGAACAGCCCAGTGGGCTGTTCCACCAAGCGAGCCATTGCTTGAGCACGGGTCGTCCCGCCTCCTTCGCGGCGCCTCCGGTGATGCGAGTTCGTTTGTGGAATATGGCCGACTGTCATCGGGGGGTAACGGCGGCGGAGTGTTCGTTGCGCTATACTCTTCTCGACTATGTATGCAAAGCTCAGCGGAAAGGATTTGTCCCATGAGTTCTACGATACCCGGCAACCTCCACGTTGCCAACGACGTGCTGGCCGATTTGGTCGGTAACGCCGCCATGGAGTGCTACGGCGTGGTGGGGGTGTGCGCGCCCAACGCCGCCGACAGCATCGCCAAGATCCTGCCCGCCTCGCGCCTGCGCCGCGGCGTGGTGGTCAGCTCTCTGGAAGAGGGGGTGCACGTCGATCTGTACATCGTCGTGGAATACGGCACCAACATCGCCACGGTTTCCCGCAACCTCATCGACCAGGTCAGCTTCGCGCTGAAGGAGTACGCGCGCGTGCCGCTGGCCGGTGTGGATGTTCACGTCATGGATGTCAAGGTGCGCCGCTAAGGCTCATCGCGAGATGGGCTCAAGTGCCCGCCTGATGCGGGCAGCTCGCCCTTGAAGGAGAATTAACCCCTCATGTCTACTACGACTTACTCTTCCAATAACGTGCTGAACGCCGTGGCCGCCGCTGCCAAGGTTCTCGACGAGCGCAAGGAGGAAGTGAACCGCCTGAACGTGTTCCCGGTGCCCGACGGCGACACCGGCACGAACATGTCGCTCACCATCCAGTCGGTGGTGAGCAACGTGGCGAACCTTCCCATCGGTGCTCCGGGAGCCGATATCCGCAAGGCCATCACCACCGGTGCCCTCATGGGGGCGCGCGGCAACTCCGGCGTCATCACCTCCCAGATCTTGCGCGGCCTATGCGAGGGCAGCCAAAGCTTCGACGAGTTCGATGTCGAATCCATCGCCGCCTCCTTCGATCGCGCTCGCGAGGTGGCCTTCCAGGCCGTGCGCAAGCCGGTGGAAGGCACGATCCTCACGGTGCTGCGCGATTCCGCCGCCGCCGCCAAGGTGGCCGTCGAGCAGGAGCTTTCCATCCCCGAGGCCCTGGACGCCATCGTGGCCGAGGCCTACGCCTCGGTGCAGCGCACGCCCGACCTTCTGCCTGTGCTCAAGGAGCATGGTGTGGTGGACGCCGGCGGTTTCGGGCTCGCCATCCTCTTCGACGCCTTCACCGCGGCGCTGCTCGGGCGCTCCGGCACCATGGTCGACGAGATGTCCTTCGCCCGGGGGTCGCACCCCAAGGTGGAGATCGAGCAGGTGAACGACTGGGAGGGCTCCCGGTACCGCTACTGCAACGAGTTCCTCGTGGATTCCGATACCCTGGACAAGGATGCCGCGCTTGAGTTCCTCTCCACCATGGGCGACTGCGAGCTGTGCGTGGGCGAGGTGCCGAAGTTCAAGGTGCACGTGCACTCCGACCACCCCGATCAGGTGCTGAAGTATTTCCTCGATCACGGTCAGATCTCCGAGGTGTTCATCCACAACATGCAGATTCAGTCGGCCGAGCGCACCGAGAAGCTGGCCGCCGAGGAGCAGGCCGAGCGCAAGCCCCTGGGCTTTGTGGCCGTGGCCGCCGGTTCCGGCCAGGCGGAGATCCTGAAGAGCCTCGGAGTCGATGTCATCGTCTCCGGAGGCCAGACCATGAACCCCTCCACGAAGGATCTGCTGGACGCCGCAGGATCGGTGAACGCCGATGCGGTCATCATCCTGCCGAACAACTCGAACATCATCATGGCGGCCAACTCCGCCGCCGAGCTTTCTGAGACGCCCTGTGCCGTCGTGCCCACCAAATCGGTGCCCCAGGCCTTCTCGGCCCTGTTCGCCGTGGATGTGGATGCCTCCTTGGAAACGAACGTCGAGGAGATGACCGAGGCCGCCCAGGCCGTGAAGACCGGCGAGGTCACCTGGGCCACCCGCGACTCCAAGGACGCCGAGGGCAACCCCATCGCCGAGGGCGACGTCATCGGCATCGCCGACGGCTCCATCGAGGCGGTGGACGATTCCATCGACGGCGCGGTGCTGACGCTGCTCGGCAAGATGGACGCCGAGGACGCCGATACCTGCACCATTTTGGCCGGCGAGGGCTATTCCGACGAGGATCTGGAGGCGCTCGTGGCGAAGATCGAGGAAGCCTACGACGAGCTGGAAGTTGACGCCCAGCGCGGCGAGCAACCCCTTTACCCCATTGTGTTCTCGGTTGAATAATCTGCTTGAAGCTCTCCCGGGACGCGAGCTGGATGGCATGTTCAGCCGCTCAGACAGTCCTCGTCGGTATCGAAGGCGCCAGGGGCATCCTCTCCCCAACATAAGCCGCCTTCGATACCATCTGCGGAACTCGCTTGGTGAACACGCCGTCCATCTCGCGTTTGGCTCTGCCATAATAGAAGGAAGATAGTTTGCCCATTGATCGGGAAAAAGCTACGCTCTCGCTGGACGAGCCCGTGTCCCGGGTTCGTCTGGTGAGCCCTGCGCGGGCATCCGCGCTCGAGAAGCTCGGTGTGTGCACGCTGCGCGATTTGCTGACGCACTTTCCCCGATCCTACATCGACCTCTCGCAGGTGGAGACCTGCGGCACCGCTCGCATCGGGGAGGTCTGCACCATTCGCGGCACGGTGCACGAGATCAAGCTGAAGAAGCCCCGCTACAATCTCAAGCTCGTGGAGATCGCGCTCGTGGATGGCACGGGCATCCTTGTAGTCACCTGCTTTCGCCAGCCATGGCTGATGGATCAGGTGAAGGCGGGGGATGCGGTGGCCGTTTCGGGCAAGGTGACCTTCGACTACGGCTACAAGCGCATGACCAACCCCTTCATCGAAGTGATCGGGGAGGGGGAGGAGGTCACCGGCTCGGTGGTGCCGGTGCATCCGGCCACCGAGAAGCTCACGGCGGCCTGGGTGCGCCGCATCGTGGCCAACGGATTGGAGGCAGCCGAAGGGCTCTTCGACCCGCTGCCTTTGGGGCTGCGTCTGCGCTACCGGCTCATGAGCCGGAACGCCGCGCTGCGCGCCATCCATTTCCCGCGCACCATGGCAGAAGCCGACGAGGCGCGGCGGCGGCTCGTCTATGAGGAGCTTTTGTACCTGGAGCTGTTCCTCATGCAGGAGGGCGCGGCCCGCAGCGCTGGATGCGTGCCCCACGCCCACGTGGTGGACGGCCCGCGGCTTGGTGCCTTCGCCGCCTCGCTTCCCTTCGAGCTCACCGGCGAGCAGCAGCGGGCGCGCGACGAGATTCTTGCCGCCCTGGCGGCGCCGACGGTGGCCAACCACATGCTTTTGGGAGACGTGGGCACCGGCAAGACCGTCGTGGCTGGCCACGCCCTGGCTGCCGCCGCCGATTCCGAGGGGCAGGCCATGCTCCTCGCGCCCACCGAGGTGCTCGCCCGTCAGCACATGGAGGGCCTGGGAGAGCGCTTGGAAGGCGCCGGGGTGCGCGTCGCCCTGCTCACGGGCTCCACGGCCGCTGTCGAGCGGGCCGCCATCGTGGAGGGCTTCGCCGCCGGAGAGGTGGACGTGCTCATCGGCACCCACGCGCTGCTCTCCGACGACGTCGTGCCGCGAAACCTCACCCTGGCGGTCATCGACGAGCAGCAGCGCTTCGGGGTGGACCAGCGGGCGAAGCTGCTCGCCAAGGGGCAGGCGCCCGATGCGCTGTACCTGACGGCCACGCCCATTCCGCGCAGCTTGGCGCTCGCGCTCTACGGCAACCTCACGCTCTCCTACATCAAGCATCGCCCCCACGACAGCGCCCGTCGCACGACGCGGGTGCTCTCCCGAGAGCAGCAGGGCGACGCCTTCGAGGCGGCCCGCGAGGCGCTCGGCCGCGGCGAGCAGGTCTTCGTCGTCTGCCCGCTCGTGGGCAAGGACGCCGAGGCCCGCGACGCAAAAGCGGCGGGGCGCGCGCGCGAGGCCGATGCGGCGGGGGAGGAGTACCACCCGGCCGTGGCCATCGAGGACGATGCCGATTTGGCCGGCGACGATGTGACGGCGGCTACCCGCGAGGCCGAGATGCTGCAGCGCACCACCTTCGCCGACTGGACGGTGGGGCTGCTTCACGGCGGCATGGGCGCCGAGGCCAAGCGCGAAGTCATGGAGCAGTTCCGTGCTGGCGAGGTCCAGGTGCTTGTGGCCACGACGGTCATCGAGGTGGGCGTGGATGTTCCCAACGCCACGGTCATGATCGTCCAGGACGCCGACCGCTTCGGACTCGCCCAGCTGCACCAGCTGCGCGGGCGCGTGGGCCGCGGTGAGAAGGCGGCCGAGGTGTTCCTCGTCTCCGCTTCCCAGCGCGAGGAGTCGCTCGCGCGCCTGGCGGCCATGGAGAGCACCGACGACGGCTTCGAGCTGGCCGCCTTCGATTTGTCCCTGCGCCGCGAGGGCGATATCCTCGGGAACCGCCAGCACGGCGCCAGCGGGCTGAAGCTCGTGAACATCATGCGCGACGGTGCCGTCATCGAGGCCGCCCGCGCCGACGCCCAGGCCCTTCTGGAGGTGGATCCGAACCTGGAAGAGCCCGACCACGTCGCCCTGGCCCGCGAGGTCCGCCTCGCCTTCGCCCACGAGTCCGCCATCGTAGGAGGTTGATCATGCGCATCATCGCCGGAGAGTTCCGGGGCCGCAAGCTGGACGCCCCCAGAGGCGACGGCACCCGCCCCACCACCGACCGCGTCCGCGAGTCGCTCATGAGCGCGCTCGTTTCCCTGCGCGACGGCCTCGACGGCGCGGTGGTGCTGGACGCCTTCGCGGGTTCCGGGGCCCTGTCCCTGGAGGCTCTTTCCCGCGGCGCCGATACGGCCGTGCTCTGCGAGCGCGATCGGGACGCCGCCGCCGTCATCGAGCGCAACATCGCCGCCCTGCACCTCGGCCGCGATCGGGCGCGCCTCGTGCGCGGCGACGTTCTCAAGCGTGGCGCGGCAGCGCCCGGGCGTCCTTTCGATCTCGTCTTCCTCGATCCGCCCTACGCCACCGACCCGGCGGAGGTTTTCGGCCTCCTTAGCCGCCTCGACGCCGCAGACGCCCTGGCCGCCGATCTCATCGTCAGCTACGAACACGACGCCTCCGACGACGATGCCGTGGAGGCGCTGGCCGAAACGTCCGGATACGAAATAGCCTCCCGCCGCCACTTCGGCGACACCACCCTCGATCTTTTGGAGCGTTTGTGCACGGAATGACAGGGGTGTTCCATAGTTTTTCCATCATGGTAGAATGGTAAAACTTAGCGTGCACGACGTCTGCCCGCGCGTGTCCAAATGGGGGCCGTGGGGCGATGCGATATAGTCAGGAAGGAACAACATGGACGAAACCGGAGTACTTGGGCTGCTCGAAGAGCTCTCGATCCTCTTGGAGGACTCGAAGCCGGTCTTCGGCAAGAACAACCTTCGCCAGGTCGATATCGCCGCCGCCTTCGACATCATGGACGAGATTCGCGATCTGTTCCCGGCGGAGTTCTCCCAGGCCCGTCAGATCGTGCGTGAGCGCCAGAGCCTTCTGGACGACGCCGAGGTCGAGGCCAACCGCATGATCGAGGACGCCCGCAGCCAGGCGATCACCATCGCCTCCGAGCAGGAGATCGTGCGCATCTCCCAGCAGCAGGCCGACACCATCCTGGCCGACGCCCGCGAGCTGGAGCGCCAGACCCGCGCCGGTGCCGAAGACTACGCCGACGAGGTGTTCGGGCACATCGAGCAGAGCCTCGACACGCTGCTGAACAACACGCGCCGCTGCCGCGATCGCCTGAACGCCGCCCGCTAGGCTGCGTGGCGCCAGTAAGCAAGCAAGTGACGAAGGCGCGCCGTCTGTGGCGCGTCTTCTTTTTTGGAAGTAAATGCCACTTCGACCTAGAAATGGCATGCGACGATGCCACTTCATGGTCGAAATGGCACGATTTGAGTCAAAAAGGGCCGTTTTCGTGACGGCTGGCCTGCCATTTCGGGGTCGAAGTGGCATTTACGGAAAGGAAATTGAAATGGCTACGGATGCCACGGCGATTATCGCCATTCCCGAGGCGCTGCTGGAGACGGCGGCGACCCGGCATTTCGAAGGAACGCTCGATCTGGCCGAGCTGGCCGCCGGCCCCGACACCTACACCTTCGCCGCGCCCGTCACCTGGTCGGTGGAGGCCACCAACACCGGCGACGCCATCCTCATCCAGGGAACGGCCGCGGGCGACGCCACGACCCAGTGCGCCCGCTGCTTGGAGGACGTGACCTACGGCTTGGAGGGTGATATCGAGGGGTACTTCCTCATCGGCGGCGAGGAGGAAGCGGAGACACCGGAGGATATGGAAGGCGACGAGTTCGACTTCCTGCCTGACAACCGCAAGATCGATCTGGTGCCGCTCATCGTGGCGGCCCTGCTGCTCGAGGTGCCGCTCGTGCCCCTGTGCGACGACGACTGCAAGGGGCTGTGCCCCCAGTGCGGCGCCAACCTGAACGAGGGGCCCTGCGGCTGCTCCCGCGACGAGGCGGACGTGGAGGCGAGCCCGTTCGCGGCCCTCAAGAACTTCGACTTCGGCGACAAGTAGAAGATCCGGTCCATAACGGCTTTTCAACGAAGGGCGGCGCGGCGGAAACGCTTCGCCGCCCTTCGGGCTATGAGTGCGAAAGGTCGTCTAAAGTTGTCCCGTACGGTTCGGATGCGTGGGAGCGAGGAGGCATGCGGTGAAAGGGGCAGCGAGAGCGCAGGTGCTGCGCCACGGGGTGTTCGTCGTTGGCCGTCGGTGTCGTGGGGGCGGCGGCCTCGGTGGTGCTGTGCCTCGTTGTCGGCTGGGCCTACGATCTCGTTTGCGCCCATGGCTGGCTGCTGTACCTTCTGCCCATTTTCGCGGTGGCGAGCCTTCTGCTGTACCGCGCCCTGAAGCTTCCGCTGGACATCACGACGCACACGGTGATAAACGATATCTGCGCCGATCGCCCCATCTCGCCCGCGCTCGCCCCGGGCATTCTGCTCGGCACGGCGGTTTCTATTCTCGGAGGCGCCTCGGTGGGCAAGGAGGCGGCCGCCCTGCACATGGGGGCCTCGCTGGGCGACCTTGTCGCGCGCCCTTTGAATCTGCGGCCCATGACGGGGGTTTGGAAGGGCGAAAGCCATGCCGACGGCGCAGGTGGCGCGGACGGCGGTGACGGCGCGGTTGGGAGCGCGGGCGCAAGCAAAGGCGCGGCCGGAGGCGCAGGCAGCGGCGGAGGCGCCAGCGGCGGCGTGCACGCCTATGCCGCCTCCTGCGGCATGGCCGCGTGCTTCGCGGCGCTGTTCTTCGCGCCCTTGGGATCGACGGCCTTCGTCATCGAGCTCTCCCGCTACGACCGCTCGGTTTGGCGGCATGCGCCCTTCATGCTGCTGGCGTGCTTCGTGGCCTTCGGCCTGGCGAGCATCATCGGCATCGGCGATGTCATTCCCAAGGTGCCGCTGCCTGCGCTGTCATGGCCCGTTGTCGGCCAATGCGTCGTGATCGCCGTCGCCTGCGCGCTGGTGGGAACCGTCTACATTCAAATCATCGACGGCGCCCAGCGCCTCACCAAGCGCATCTCGCAGAACTACTATCTGTGGGCAGCCCTGGGCGGCGTGCTCATGGCGGTGCTGGTCACGCTGTTCGATTGGCGCGGGTTCGAGGGCACGGGCGCCAACCTGCTCTCCGACGCGCTCGCCGGCCGCGCCGGCGGATGGACCTTCGCCGTGAAAGCGCTGCTCACCATCGTGTGCCTCGGGCTTTGGCTGCGCGGCGGCGAGATCATGCCTACCTTCACCGTGGGCGCGCTGCTCGGCGCGAGCTGCACGGTCATGACCCAGGGCGATCCGGCCTTCTCAGCGGCTGTGGGGCTCGTCGCCTTCTTCGCCGCCATGAGCCGCTGCCCGGTGACCGCCTTCCTCATGGGCTGCGAGATTTTCGGCTGGGCCGGCGCTCCCGCGTTCGCTTTGGCCGTGGCCGTCTCCTTCTCCCTCGGCCGCGATGTGGGATTGTACGGACGTGGGGCCACTGGCATTCTGAAGCGCGCGACTTCGGCGGCGCGGGCGCGCCTTGTCGTGAAGAAGCCGTGACCGCTGGCGAATTCGTGGGAAATTGCCCTTGCGGGGCCGCGTGCGGTTGGGTATCATATCAGATCGTGCGTTTACAGAAGAAGTTGTGAACGGCACCCGCTGTTCCCAGCTATAGAAGGAGTAATCGAGATGGCAGTACCTAAGCGCAAAATGGGCCGTGCCCGTACCCACGCCCGTCGCAGCACCAACGACAAGATCGCGGCTCCCGCCCGCTCCATTTGCCCCCAGTGCGGCGAGGTGAAGCTTCCTCACCGCGTGTGCGGCAACTGTGGCTACTATCGCGACCGCGAGGTCATCGAGACCGAGTAGCTTTTGTGCGTGACGGTCGCGGAGGCGCCAGGTAGTCTCCGCGATGTCGGCAAAGCCTCCTCGCATGCCAAGCTGGATAAGCCTGGTCTGCCAGGGGGCTTTTTGGCTATAGGCCCGTGCCTCCGACCGTGTCCGCAGGCTGTGCGGATAGGGCCGGATGCGCAGTGCCCGTGCAACGAAAGACCCTGCCGCCCCGGGCGGCGCATCGTTTTGAGGAGATACGCAACGTGGCAGAACCAGTAACAATCGCCGTGGACGTCATGGGCGGTGACCGCGGCCCGGCCGTGGTGCTGCGCGGTGCCCTGCAGGCCCTTGAGGCCGATCCCGACTTGAGGCTCACGCTCGTCGGGCCGGCCGAGGAGGTGGAGCCCTTCGCCGCCGTTCACGATCGGGCGACGGCGCAGGTGGCCACCGAGGTCATCGAGATGGGGGAGCATCCGGCCGGCGCCGTGCGCGCCAAGAAGGACTCCTCCATCGTCGTGGGCTGCCGGCTCGTGAAGGAGGGCGCCGCCGATGGCTTCTTCTCCGCCGGTTCCACCGGCGCCTGCCTGGCCGCCGCCACCCTCGTCGTCGGGCGCATCAAGGGCGTGAAGCGCCCGGCCTTGGGCCAGGTCATTCCGGCTTGGGCCCGTCCGACCCTGCTCATCGACGTGGGGGCCAATGCCGACTGCAAGCCGGAGTACCTCGTGCAGTTCGCCCAGATGGGCGAGGTGTACATGAACGCCATCATGGGGGTGGAAGACCCGAAGGTCGGTCTTCTGAACATCGGCGAGGAGGACACCAAGGGAGACCTGTTCGCCCAGGAGGCCCACCGTCTTTTGACCGAGGCCGTCCCCGCCTTCGCGGGAAACTGCGAGGGGGGCGACCTCATGGCGGGCGACTTCGACGTGGTGGTCACCGACGGGTTCACCGGCAATGTCTGCCTGAAGACCATCGAGGGCACGGCCAAGACGCTCATGCGGAACCTGAAGGCCGCGCTCATGTCCACGGCGCTTTCCAAAGTGGGGGCGCTGCTCGTGAAGGGCCCGCTCGGCGCGCTCAAAGAGAAGATGTCGCCGGACACCTACGGCGGCACGCCGCTGCTCGGTGTCAAAGGCGCCGTCATCGTGGGGCACGGCTCCTCCAACGAGACGGCCGTGAAGAACGGCATCGCCGTGGCCGCCGCCACGGTGCGCGCCCATGTGCCGGAGGTCATCGCCGAGCGCGTGGCCGCCGCGCCCGCGTCGGCTTCCGCGGCCGTTGGTGCCGAGGAGAAGGGGGAGGCCGCCGCCTCGGATGCCCGATGAGCCTCACCGCAGAACAGCAGACCAAGCTCGAGCGCGCCCAGAAGATTGTGGGCCGCACCTTCGAGAACACTCAGTACCTGCTCTCGGCCATCACTCATCCTTCCGCCACCGAGGGTCGGGCCGTGAAGTTCTCCTACGAGCGCTTGGAGTTCCTCGGCGATTCCATTCTGGGGGCCTTGGTGGCCAACGCCGCCTTCCATCAGTTCCCCGAACTGGACGAGGGCGGCCTCACGCGCATCAAGGTGGCCCTCGTCTCCGGCGCGAGCCTGTCGGAGGTGGCCGAGAAACTCGGGTTCGCCGACGTCATCGTGTTCGGCTCATCGGAGACCGGCACGGGCCGGCGCGGGCTGCACTCGGCGCTCGAGAACGTCTACGAGGCCGTGGTGGCGGCACTGTTCCTCGACGGCGGCATCGATGCGGCGTGGGCCTTCGTCGATCGCACGCTCATGCCCAAGATGTCGCTGGATCTCGCGCGCGAGCCGGAGAATCCCAAGAGCGCCCTGCAGGAGAAGCTGCAGGAGGGCGGCATCACGCCCACCTATCGGTTGGTGGAGACCCAAGGGCCGCCCCACGACCGCACCTTCGTCGCCCAGGTGTACGCCGGCGACAAGGGGCTCGCGCAGGGTGTCGGCCGCACGAAGAAGGAGGCCGAGAGCCAGGCGGCAAAATCCACGCTCGCGCGCCTCTCCGAGTTCTTCGGCATCGGCATGACCGAGGAGCAGGCCGCCGAGAAAGCGGCCGAGAAGGCGGCGCGCGCCGAGGAGAAGGCCGCCACGAAGGCGGCGCGGGTCGCCGAGCGCGAGGCTGCGGCCGCCGCGAAGGCCGCCGCGAGGGCCGAGCGCGCCGCCGCCAAGAAGAAGCAGGATTAGGCGCCCATGTATCTGAAATCTCTCGTTCTCAAGGGCTTCAAATCCTTCGCCGACCGCAGCGCGCTCACGCTGGAGCCGGGCATCACCGCCGTGGTGGGTCCCAATGGGTCGGGCAAGTCGAACATCTCGGACGCTGTTCTGTGGGTGCTCGGCGAGCGCAACGCCAAGAACCTGCGCGGCCAGGCCATGGAGGACGTCATCTTCGCCGGCTCCTCGGCGCGCAAGGCCTCCGGTCTCGCCGAGGTCGATCTCGTGCTCGACAATTCCGACGGCACGCTGCCGGTGGATTTCGACGAGGTGGCCATCACCCGGCGCATGTACCGCAACGGCGAGAGCGAGTACCTCATCAACGGCACCGTGGCCCGGCGCATGGACGTGTTGGACATCCTGCACGACTCGGGCCTGGGCACCGGCACCCATTCCATCATCTCCCAGGGCTCGCTCGACTCCATCCTGCAGAGCAAGCCGGAGGATCGCCGCGCGCTCATCGAGGAGGCCGCCGGCGTTCTCAAACACAAGCAGCGCAAGGCGAAAAGCGAGCGGAAGCTGGCGAACATGGACCAGCACCTTTTGCGCGCCCGCGACGTGGTGGGGGAGGTGGCCCGGCAGCTGGGGCCGCTCGAGCGCAAGGCCAAGAAGGCGCGCACCTACCAGGAGCTCGCGGTGCAGCAGGCGGAACTGGCGCTATCGCTGGCGGTGGACGATTTGCGGGGGCTTCAGAAGGAGTGGGATGCGGCCAAGGAGCGCGAGGCGGCGCTTTCCGCCGAGCTGGAGGAGCGAAGGGGCGCCATCCAGGAGGCCGAGGCCGCTGTAGAGGCGCTGCAGGAGCGCATCCGCCAGCAGACGCTGGACGCCGGCGACCTGTCGCGGCGCCATCGCGCGGCGGCGACGGTCGTCGAGCGCTTCGACTCCGCGGCCATGATGCTGCGCGAGCGGCGTCGGGCCGCCACGGCCCGGGCCGGCGAGCTGGAGCTTTCCATCGAAGCCAATGCCGTGAAGGCCGACGAGGCGGCATCCGAACTCGCGCGCGCGACGGCCCAGTACGAGGAGGCGGCCGCCGAGCTGGACGCGGCTAAGAAGAAGGTGTCGGATCTGGATGCGGTGTACCGCGATTTGGGAGTGCGCCGCGGCGCGCTGGAGCGTGAGCTTGCCGCCCTTTCCAAGGACGCCGAGAAGATGACCGCTGAGCGCGAGACGGCGCGCCGCCGCCATGCCGAGAACACCGAGGCGCTCTCCCACGGGCTTGCCCACGTGCAGGTAGTGGAGGGGCGCGCCGCCGAGCTGGCGCTCGAGCTCGCGCGCGCCCAAGAGGAGGCCGAGCGCGCGGCGGCCGGGGCCGCCGAGGCCGATGGCGAGCTTTCCGCGCTGGTGGCGGACGAGGCGGCGGCGCGCGCCGCCGTGGGCACCGCCGTGCAGTCCCGCGACGCGGCCCGCGCCGCCATGGACGAGGCTCGCGACGCCCATCGGGCCCTTTCGGTGGAGATCGCCACCTTGGAGGAGATGGAGCGCTCAAGCGCGCTTTCCGCCGGCGAGGCCCGGGCGTGGCTCGTGGAGCACGTCGACGAGGTGCTGGGGCTCTGCGAGCCGCTCTCCCACGTCATCCAGGTCTCGGCCGGCTTCGAGCCTTTGGTGGAATCGCTTCTGGGCGGGGACGTGGCCACGCTGCTCGTGGAAGACGCGGGCGCGGTAGAGCTCATCGCCGGACAGCTCGCCGCCGCCGGTGCCGCGGGCGAGGCGTCCTTCCTCATTCGCGACGACGCCAGTCCCTCCCGCATCCGCGGCGCGGCCCGTGTTCGGCGCGAGCGCTTCGGCGGGGCCGAGGGCGTCCCGCTCGTGGACGAGCTCCTCTTCCCGGAAGAGGCCCGGGGCGCCGTGGAGGCGCTTCTGGGCGATGTGGTGGTGTGCCCGACCCTGGAGGCGGCGCTTTCCGCCCACGGACGGGACGACGCGGCCCTGCGCTTCGCCACTCCGGATGGTGCCATTGTATGGCCCTCCGGCAAGGTGAGCGTGGGGGGCGCCGTGGTGGACGAGGGGGCCGGCGTGCTCGCCCGCGTGCGCCACTTGGAGGAGCTGCGGGCGCAGCTTTCCGGCGCGGCGGCGGCCCAGGCCAAGGCTGAGGAGGCCCACCGCTTGGCCGAGGAGGCCCTGCGCCAGGCCCAGGCCACGTCCCTGGAGCTTTCCCAGGCCCTGGCCAACCTGCGCGGCCGTGCCGAGGCGGCCCGCAACACCGCGAGCGCCGCCGCCGAGAAGCTGGCCTCCTGCCGCCGCGAGCTGGAATCCGTCGAGCGCCAGCGCGCCGAGGCCGAGGCCGCCGTGGCGTCGGCCCGTCCCAACGTGGAATCCTTCGAGGCCCGGGTGAAGGAGCTGGACGCGGCGCTGAATGCGGGCAAGAAGAAGCAGGAGGCCCTGACCGAGGAGCTGGCGCCTCTGCGCCGCGAGGCCCATCGCGTCTCCGACAGCCTCGCCGAGGCGAAGCTGGCGCAGGCCACGCTCTCCGAGCGCACTACCTACGCCGAGCGCGTCCGCGATGCCCGTGTCCGCGACTTGGAGGCCCTTGCCGCCGCGAGCGAGGAGGCCCGTGTGGCCCTGCGCGCGAAGACGGTCTCCGCCGCCCGCATCGAGCCGGTGCTCGCTCTCATCGACGAGCTGACGGCCTCGGCCCAGAAGTGGACGCGTCAGCTGGAGGAGCGGGCTACTGCCGCCGAGGACTCCTCGAGCGGGCTGCACGCCTCTGTCACCGAGGCCCGCGGCCGGGCCCATGAGGCCCACGCCCTCTTCGACGGCGTAAGCGAGCGCCTCAGTGAAGCCCGCGTGCAGAAGGGGCGGCTCGAGCTCCAGGTTGAGGCGGCGGTGAACCATATCGCGACCGACCTGTCCGTGCCCCTGGAGACGGCGCTTTCCGTGCCGCCCCTGGAGAACCGGCCCGAGGTGGAGGACGCCCTGTTCAAGATCAACCGTCGCATCGCCAACCTCGGCACCATCAACCCGGACGCCGCCGAGGAGTACGACGCGCTGAAGGTGCGCTACGACTACCTGGCCGCCCAGCTGGACGACCTCGATCGCGCCCGGCGCTCGCTCGCGAAGATCAACCGCGTCATCGACGCGCGCATGAAGGAGGACTTCATCCGCACCTACGAGGCGGTGGATCGCAACTTCCAAGAGATCTTCTCCATCCTGTTCCCCGGTGGCAGCGCAAATTTGTCGCTGGTGGATCCGGACGACGTGGAGAACACCGGCGTGGAGGTGAACGCCCAGCCCAAGGGCAAGCGCATCGCGAAGATGATGCTCTTATCCGGCGGCGAGAAGTCGCTCACGGCGCTGGCGCTCTTGTTCGCGGTCTACCGCATCCGATCCACGCCGTTCTACATCTTGGACGAGGTGGAGGCGGCACTCGACGACACGAATCTGCGCCGTTTGGCGGCCTATATCGACAGCCTGCGCGACGAGACCCAGCTCATCATGATCACCCACCAGCGCCGCACCATGGAGATGGCTGACGTGCTGTTCGGCGTCTCCATGCAGGGCGACGGCGTCACCAAGGTCATCAGCCAAAAGCTCGACCAGGCCCTCAAGCACGCGGAGTAGGGAAGGCATGGGCGCGCGCTACGGTATGAAAGTGATGGATGCCGAAGCCGCTTTTGCCCGGGTGCGGGAGCTCGTGGCGGCACGGCACTTTTGCGGTTTGTCGTAGAACCGGAAGACCAGGAGTTCGGCAAACGCCTGGCGCTGCTGGGGGAGAGCTGTTTTTCTGGCTGTTATGCGAAGAGGATTAGAAGGAAGAGGGGCGGCCATGGAAAACGATGCGCTGCAACGGCACTACGAGAATCTTGCCTGCGAGGGAGGGTTCGAGGCGCGCTGCCATATGGAGCTGCCGGAGCGGTCGCTGGTTGGCGCGCGCGTGGTGAACGTGGGGTGCCGGCGCGGCAAGGGGACTTACAAGCTGAGCGAGCAGGTGGGCGAGAGCGGCTTCGTCATCGGCGCCGATTGGAGCGAGGAGTTTGTGGAAGCGGCCCGGGCGGGTGCTCCCAAGGCGCTTGACCGCAGCGGCCTTTCCCGGTGCAACATGGCGTTTCGCGTCGGCTTCCCTGAAGATTTGGCCGCAGCGGGCATCGAGGAGGGATGGGCGGACTTCGTCTACCTGAACAGCTCGCTTTCTCTGTTCGCCTCGCCGGCCCGGGCGCTGCGGGAGTGCTGTCGAGTGCTGGTACCCGGCGGCGTGCTGCTGGCCGAGGTTCCCGTGGCGGCCCCAGGTAGTGTCGATCGCGCGGCCATCGTTGAGGCGGCCCGCGCCCTTCCGAACGCCGTGCAGGCGGCGCCGACCTTCGAGGAGCTTCTCGGCTGGCTTGCCGAGGCGGGGTTCTCCGGGCCGACCGTTCGCAGCGAACGGCCGCTCTCTCCCGAAGAGGGCAGCACGCCCGACCGTCCCGCCGCCACCGTGCCCGGCGACGCGGCGGCCTATCGCCTTCTGTCGCTTGAAGTCGCTCGTTGAGTCGACGAGCGTGTCCATTCCTGCACGAGATCGCCGTTTATGAGCGTCTGAATGCGGAAATTAAAGACGTAATTAACGTAAGACGTATATCTAAGAGGGCAGCGGGTCCTTTTAGACGCTCATAAACGGCGATCTCGTGCAGAAAACGACCTCTTCAACGACCGAATTGAGTGAAGAGGCCCGCTACGCCGCTTCCACGGTGACGGCGGTGCCGGAGGCGGTGACCATGAGCATGTTGCCCTGGCCGAGCACTTCGTAGTCCATATCCACCCCGACGATGGCGTGGGCGCCCAAGGCCGCGGCGCGCTGCTGCATCTCCGCCAGTGCCTCGTTGCGCGCGCCCATCAGCTCCTCCTCGTAGCCGGCGGAGCGTCCGCCCACGAGGTTGCGGATACCGGCGCCGAAGTCCTTCAAGAAGTTGATGCCGGTGATCACCTCGCCGAACACGATGCCGTAGTAGCCGGTGATACGGTAGCCCTCCACGGTGGGGGTGGTGGTGACGATCATGGGGGAGTCCTTTCTTGGGTTGGCGCCTGGGTGGGCGTCACGATACCTATACGGCAATGATACCCGAAGCGGTCGCGTCTTGGCGGCGACGGAACACCTCGTTCGATGACGGGGCAAAGCCTTGCGCCATAACGAGTTGGAGCCTCACAAGATCTGCGCCGATTGTCCAACCTGTGGGGAGGTTCCTTGAAACAGCGCCGTGCGGGCGCGGGCGCTGTGCTACCCTGTTGCCCATGCACATTCCCCGGGCAGCATTCGGCCCGGAGAGACGAACCTTATGCGAAAGGAAGCAATCCGTGAGCCAAGCCTGCGACATTTTGGACATCAATCTGGCCGACGAGGGACAAAAGCGTATTCTGTGGGCCGACCGCGACATGCCGGTGCTCGCTCGCATCCGCGAGCGCTTCGCCGAGGAGCGCCCGCTCGAGGGGGTGCGCATCGGCGCTTGCATGCACGTCACCACCGAGACGGCGAACCTCATGCGGACGCTTGTGGCCTCGGGCGCCGAGGTGACGCTGTGCGCCTCCAACCCGCTGTCCACCCAGGACGACACGGCCGCCTCGCTCGTGCGCGACTACGGCGTGCGCGTGTACGCCATCGCCGGCGAGGACGCCGAGACCTACGAGCGCCACATCGCCGAGGTGGTGGCCACCAATCCGCAGATCATCATGGACGACGGCGCCGATTTGGATACCGCCCTGCACACGAAGTTCCCCGAGAAGCTCGAAGGCGTGATCGGTGGGACCGAGGAGACCACCACCGGCGTGGTGCGTCTTATGGCCATGGCGAAGGACGGCGCGCTGCGCTACCCGGTCTTCAACATCAACGACGCCAACACCAAGCACTGCTTCGACAACCATTACGGCACGGGCCAGTCCACCTTGGACGGCATCGTGCGCGCCACGAACCGTCTTCTGTGCGGGCGCACCATGGTGGTGTCCGGCTACGGCTACTGCGGCAGCGGCCTGGCCCTGCGCGCCAAGGGCATGGGCATGGACGTCATCGTCTGCGAGGTTGATCCCCTGAAGGCCCTGGAGGCCCATATGGAGGGCTACCGCGTGATGAAGGCGGAGGACGCCGCCCGCTTCGCCGATGTGTGGGTCACTGTCACCGGCGACTGCAACGTCATCGACGAGCCGGCCTTCAAGAACATGAAGGACGGTGCCATCATCTGCAACTCCGGCCATTTCGACTCCGAGATCAACATGAAGTGGCTGCGCGCGAACGCCGTGAAGGTGGAGGAGCTGAAGCCTTTGGTGGAGGAGTACACGCTGCCCGACGGGCGCACCATCACCGTGCTCGCCGAGGGGCGCCTTGTGAACCTCGCCTGCGCCGAGGGACATCCGGCCTCGGTTATGGACATGAGCTTCGCCAACCAGGCGCTCGCCGCCGAGTACCTCTACAAGCACGCCTCCGAACTTGAAGACAAGGTCTACGACGTGCCTGCCGCCATTGACGACGACGTGGCTCGCGTGAAGCTGGAGACGCTCGGCATCGAGATCGACACCCTCACCGAGGAGCAGATCGCCTATATGAACTCTTGGAATTTCTAGAAGCCTCCTAAACTGTCCGGCCGCGGATCGGCGGAGGGGCACGTGCTCAAGCAATGGCTCGCTTGGTGGAACAGCCCACTGGGCTGTTCCAGTCGCTGCGCAGCCTGCGCGCGAGCCCCTCCGCCGATCCGCGGCCTCCCGCACGCGCTCTGCTGACGTTTCAAACTTGAGCACGTGCCCCCTCGCCGATCCCCGGCCCGCCAAACCTTACGCTTCCCTTACAGGTATGGAGGGGATGTGGCGCAAATGCGGCGAAAAGGAACACTTTGGTCTCGATTGCCCCCATTTCGGCTGTCATGGCCCAACTGGTGCTGCCAACTTAGCTCGAAAGGGCTATACTTTCAGCCGTTTGTGCAGCCGCGCCCACGCCACTGACCGTGCGGGCGCATGTCATGTCCTAGGAGCCTCAAGGTGTTCGATACCGTAGCATCGCAAGTGTCGGCGTTGTCCTTCGTTGACATCTTCAATTTCTGCGTGTTTCTTACCTTCACTATTTGCTATACCTACCAGCTTTTCTACGTGCTCGTGGTGCTGACGCGCCGGGCACCGAAGAAGGTGGCGCGCGCCAACCACCGCTACGCGGTCATGGTGGCGGCGCGCAATGAGGAGACGGTCATCGCCGACCTCATCCACTCCATCAAGGTGCAGAACTATCCCGCCGAGCTCATCGACATCTTCGTCATCGCCGACAACTGCACTGATAACACGGCCGACGTGGCCCGCGAGGCCGGCGCCATCGTGTTCCCCCGCAGCAACGACAAGCTGGTGGGGAAGGGCTATGCGCTCGATTACGGCCTGAAGGCCATCTGGGAGCAGTACGCCGACCGCGACTATGAGGCGTTTTTCGTCTTCGACGCCGACAACGTGCTCGATGTGAACTACTTCCGTGAGATGAACGCCACCTTCGATAACGGCGCGAAGGCCTCCACCTCCTACCGCAACTCCAAGAACTTCGGCAGCAACTGGATCTCCGCTGGCTACGGCGTGTGGTTCCTGCGCGAGGCGAAGTTTTTGAACCAGGCGCGCCTCACACTGAACACCTCCTGCGCCGTGTCGGGCACGGGCTTCTTCATCGCCGCCGACATCCTGAAGGCCGCAGGCGGCTGGAAGTGGCACTTGCTCACCGAGGACATCGAGTTTTCCGCCGCTTCCATCATCGACGGCGTGCGCATCTCCTACTGCCCGACGGCGGTGCTCTACGACGAGCAGCCCATCACCTTCCGCGATTCGTGGAACCAGCGCTTCCGCTGGGCCAAGGGCTTCTACCAGGTGTTCGCCCACTACGCGGGCGGCCTGGTGAAGGGCACGCTGACCAATCCCGCGGGCTACCGCTTCGCCTGCTACGACATGCTCATGACCATCGCTCCGGGCATGCTGCTCTCCATCATCTCCATTCTGTTCAACACCATTATCATCGTGCTGGCGGCCACGGGCGTCATGTCCACGGGCGTGGCCATCGCGAGCTCGGTGACCTCGGTCGTGTTCTGCCTGTGCAACTACGTCGTGTTCATGTTCGTCTTCGGCGTGCTCACCACCTTCGTGGAATGGGACTCCATCCGCACCACCACGGCGAAGAAGATCCGCTACATGTTCACCTTCCCCTTCTTCATGCTCACCTACATCCCCATCGCGCTCATTGCGCTCGTGAAGAAGGCGGCGTGGAAGCCCATCCGCCATTCCATCTCGGTGGACGTCGCCGAGTTCTCCGAGGCCGAGGGCGTTCGTCTCTCCTCGAAATAACTCCTTTCATTTTCTAGCGATGCTTGCTAGAATATAAGGCAGGCTCGAGGGGAGCCACTGGCCAGTGAAATCTCCCCTGAACCGTTTGTTATTTGGGCCGTCTTGCATGACGTGCCCGCCTTGCCTTTCGGCTCGAATCCGCGTACTCGCGGATTCGAGCCATCAGGTTCAGCAAGCAAGCCGCAAAACGAACCCAATCGCAAAGGTTCATTTGCCCGCCTTTCTCCCGTTGCCTAAGGTAGCGAAACGGGCGGGGTCGGCCAGCTCCCCGCCCCGAGGATGCTTCTTATGTATCCTCGGGGCGAAAGGCTGCGTCCTAGGTTCGCGCGAACGTGAGGCACCAGACGATCTTGGCACCGGCGGTGCGCAGGGCCTCGGTGGCGGCGAACAACGTGGCACCGGTGGTGCACACGTCGTCCACGACGATGACGGCGGCGGGCATGCTGGCGCCGGCCAGCGCGGTGAGCGAATGCCTCATGTTGCCGATGCGTCCCGTCCGCCCCAGCTTCCGCTGGTCGCGGCTGCGGGCGGCCACGAGCAGAGGGGCGAAGTCCAGCCCGGCGATGAACGACAACTCGCGGGCCAGATGCTCGGCATGGTCGAAGCCGCGCCGCCGCCGGGCGGCGGCCGTGGCGGGCACGAAGGTGACGACCGGCGCTGCGCCCATCCAGCGGGGCGGCAGGTAGCGGGCCATGATCTGGGCCATGGGCCGTGCCAGACCGCGCTCGTTCTGATCCTTGTACACCGTTACAATGCGGCGGACGGCCTCGGTAAGCACGAGGGCGCTCGCCATCTCGTCGTAGGGCGGCTCCTTGTAGCCGAAGGGCTCCATCAGCACGGACGTGCACTCCGAGCACTGCACGACGCCGAAGGGCGCGCCGCAGCGCGGGCAGGCCGTCAGCGCGTCGATGTAGGGGAGCGCCGCGGTACAGGAGCCGCACAGCACCGCGCCGGGCTTATCGCACACCGCGCAGCGGGTGGGGTAGAGCGTCTCGGCCACCATGTCCGCGGCGAAGTCGCGCGCGGCGCGCCAGTCCGCGCGCAGGCGGCGGGAGGGAGCGGCGTGTTTCGCGGCCGCGCCCTCCCGACGGCTCTTCGCCGGCGTTCGCTCATCGAAGAGCGCCATCTGTCCTTTCATCGGCTTCATGGGGGCAGTCTACGCGCGCACGACCGTGGAAATGACGCGGGAATGTCCCGTTTCGTTCCCCGCGCCGACCGCGTTCGCGTCTCATCCCGCGCCCCGCGCCGACCGCACGGCTTTCGCACTTCGTAGGTTCTGCGGGGCTTTGCCCCGTCTAAGCCCACTTCTGCTACACTTAGCGATGCTTCTTTCGGGTCTGTAGTTGCGGAGAGACGCGACGTCTTTCCAAGTCCATGGCAGATGCGGTCGAAAGGATCCACGTAAGCGCGTGGGCGTTGCCCGCCGTGAGCATGGCGTATCCTAGAGGTAAGTCGCACCGCCCGCTGACATTTTCGCGGCACGGACGCCGTGACGGGCGAGAGGGCTACTAGCGCAAGCGAACGCCCCGGTGCGCGAGTGTGGGGTCAAAGACTAGGTCAGTCGAAAGAGGCAACGTACCGATTGAATTAGACGGAGGATGATGTGAGAAAGCGTTCGTTCGTTGCGGTTGCCTTTGCGGCGCTGCTCGCGGTCGGCCTGTTCGGCCTGGCCGGATGCACTGGATCGGGCACCTATCAGCCGGAGCTGAAGTCCGCCGAGGTGGCGCCCCCGGTCATCGGCGAGGAGGGCACCCTGCGCGTGGGCGTCAACACCGAGAACCCGCCTCTGGCCGGTATGGGCAGCGGCAAGATCATCGGAATCGACGTGGACATCGCCGCGGCTCTCGCCGACGAGCTGGGGCTGAAGCTGTCGGTGGTGGATGTGGGCAGCGACCCGGCCGGGGCACTCGCCAACGGCACGGTGGACGTGGTGCTCGGCATCGACGACTCCGCGAGCGACGGCGATTTCTGGCGCTCGGCCTCCTACCTGCCCACGGGCATCGCCCTGTTCGCGCTGAGCCCCGACGCGGGCATTCCCACCCAGGATTCCGGTGCCACCTTCGCCGCCCAAGTTTCCTCGAAGAGCGCCTGGGCCGTCTCCAACGGGTTCGGCGAGTCCAGCCTCACGCCCACCGACAGCCTGAAGGAGGCCTTTGAGGCGCTTGAGGCCGGAAGCGTGCAGTACGTGGCCGCCGACGCTGTCATCGGCCTGTACGCGGCCCATGGCCAGGGGCTCGACGTGTCCATCGTCGCCATGCTCATGTCGCCGACCGGCTACTGCATGGGTGTCTCGAACGAGAACGTCGATTTGCAGACGGCCGCCGGCGACGTGCTCGCGCGCCTGGTGAGCGACGGCACCATCAACGTCATTGAGCGCAAGTGGCTCGGCACCACCGTGGCCCTGGGCGATCTCACCGTCGTCAGCGATCTGACCGCCTCCGCCGCCGACGCCGCCACGGGTTCCGATAACGAGGACGCGGGCGATTCCGACAGCGGTGATGCCGACACCGGCGACTCGGGAGACACGGGCTCCGAAGACACCGGTTCCGGCGACTCGTCGGACGGCTCCGATGAGTCCGGCGATACCGGTAGCGGCGACGATTCTGGTAGCGAGGACTCCGGCGATGCAGGCGACTCCGGCAGTTCCGGCGACGAGGACGCGGCCGAATAGTGTCCTTTCCTTCAATGCACTGAGTCCCGCTTTCGGGAAGATGAGCCTCAGCTGTACGGACGAATGACAAAAGTGGCCCTCGGGCTGCGGGTTGAATCGCTGAATTCGCAGCCCGAGGGCTCTTTTTGTCGTTTCACCCGCAGCCCGAGGGCCGAAAATGTCGTAGCACGATGCTCGCAGTGGCAAAAACCCGCCTCGGGCTGCGGTTTGCAAAAAGAAGAGGGCGGCTCCTTCGGGAACCGCCCTCGTTCGATGGTGATGCGGGTGCGGCGGTGCGCCAGCGCCTAGCTCAAGAAGTCGTCCAGGATCTCGGCCTCGGCCTCTTCCTCGGTGAGGCCCAGCGTCATGAGCTTCACGATCTGGTCGCCGGCGATCTTGCCGATGGCGGCCTCGTGCACGAGCATGGCGTCCTCGCTGGCGGCCTCGATGCCGGGGATGGCCTTCACCTTGGCGTTGCCCATGATGATGGCGTCGCACTGCACGTGCCCGCGGCAGGCGCACTCGCCGATGACGAGCGGGTTGAACACCTGCACGGAGTCGTCCTGGGCCACCGAGCGGGAGATCACCTGCACGGAAGAGCCCTCGCCCTTCAGCTCCACCTTCATGTTGGAAATGGCGGTCTGGTTGCCGTGGGTGAGCAGCTTCTCGGTGAGTACGAGCTTGGCGTCCGCGCCCAGCTCGGCGTTGGTGTCGCGCACGGTGGAGGTGACGCCGCGCAGCTGTACCATCTCCATCTCGCAGGAGGAGCCCTCCTCCATGTACACGTTGGTGGTGGGGTTCAGGATGCGCTCGCCTGAGCCATCGCCCTCGCCGTAGTGCTTCTCCACGTAGCGTACGCGGCTGTTCTTCCCCAGATAGAAGCTGTGGATGCCGTCGTGCTCGGAGGCGTCGTGGGAATCGTTGTGGATGCCGCATCCGGCGATGATGGTGATGTCGCAGTTCTCGCCCACGTAGAAGGTGTTGTACACGACGTCCTTCAGGCCCGACTTCGTCACGATGACGGGGATGTACACCGTCTCGCCCTTGGTGCCGTCCGCGATGCGGATGTCGATGCCGGGGTTGTCGGTCTTGGTGGAAATGTCGATGTAGGCCGAGGAATGGCGCTCGACCAGTTCGCCGTCCTTGCGCACGTTGAAGGCGCCCTTCGGCATGCCGTGCATATTGGCGATCTCGGCGAGCAGGTTCTCGTCGATGGGGGAAAGATCAACGGTCATAGTTGCCTCCTTTTGCAACTAGAAAAGACGTGCGGCGGGCGGGATGGCGGGTGTTTCGACCGAGCGAGTTCCGCAGATGGTGTCGAAGGCGGTATACAGTGGGGAGAAAGCAGCCCCGTCGCCTTCGATACCATCGAGGACTGTCTGAGCGAATCGGAATACCCGGCAGTCCGCCCGCACTGGTGACGTTTAGCAAGTGGTGGGGATCTCGGTCAGGTGCAGCTCGGTGGGGGTGGAAAGCGGGCAGCCGTGGTCATCTAGGCTGCGGGCCGCGAACCCGAGCCGCGGCATGAGCTCGGCCGGCGTCCCCACCTCGGCCACCTGGCCGTCGCGCAGAAGCACGATCTCGTCGGCCAGGGAAATGATGCGCTCCTGGTGCGAGATGATGACGATGGAGCGCCCGTCGCGGGCCTCGTGGATGTCGCGGAACGTCTCGGTGAGCCTGTCGAAGCTCCACAAATCGATGCCGGCCTCGGGCTCGTCGTAGATGGCCAGCTTCGGGTCGCGGGCCAAAATGGTGGCGATCTCGATGCGCTTCACCTCGCCGCCCGACAGCGACTTGTCCACCTCGCGGGTGAGGTAGCTCGCCGAGCACAGGCCCACCTTCGAGAGGTACTCGTTGCAGGCGAGCATGGGCAGCTTCTTGCCGGCGGCGATGTCGAGCAACTTCTTCACCTTCATGCCGCGGAAGCGGGCCGGCTGCTGGAAGCCGTAGCCGATGCCGAGGCGGGCGCGCTCGGTGATGGATTTGTCCGTGATGTCCTCGCCGTTGAAGAGGATCTGGCCGCTCGTGGGCTCCTCGATGCCCATGATGAGCTTGGCGAGCGTGGACTTGCCGCCGCCGTTGGGTCCGGTGATGACCGTGAAGCGGTCGTCGGGAATGGTCAGGGAGAGATCGTCGATGATGCGCTTGGTGCCCCCGTCGTCGGCCGGCACCTCGAACACCAGGTTCTTAAGTTCGAGCATGGGATACTCCGTATCTGTCTCGTCTCGTCTAGATAGTTCGGGGCTGATTATAGCGAAAATTCCCCCGTCGCGGAGAAATCATAACGACACCATATTGGTTGGAAACGGCGACGCGCGGACGGGTAGAATACTCACGAACACTCCGTTGCTCCGCGCCGGGCCGCCAGGGCCGGTCGCGGGGCCCTTCGCAGGAACCCTTCGAAAGGAAGACAGACCATGACCGATTTGGAACAGGTGGCCGCCTCCCACGGCTTTACCGCCGTGAAAAGCGAGCCGATAAGTGAGGTGGAGGGTACGGTGCACCTCATGCATCACGCCGCCTCCGGCGCCCGCCTCATGTTCATCGAGAACGACGACGCCAACAAGGCCTTCTCCATCACCTTCAAGACCCCGGCCGACGACGACACCGGCGTGTTCCACATTTTGGAGCACTCGGTGCTGTGCGGATCGGAGAAGTTCCCGGTGAAGGAGCCCTTCGTCAATTTGCTGAAGACCTCCATGCAGACGTTCTTAAACGCCATGACCTTCCCGGACAAGACCATGTACCCCGTGGCGTCCACCAACGAGCAGGATCTCGTCAACCTCATGGACGTCTACCTGGACGCGGTCTTCCACCCCGATATCTACCGGCGCCCCGTCATCTTCCAGCAGGAGGGCTGGCACCGCGAGCTGGAAGGGGAGGGAGAAGGCGAGCGCCTTGTGGTGAACGGCGTAGTGTACAACGAGATGAAAGGCGCGCTCTCCGAGCCCGATTCCGTGCTCTACGACGGGCTGTCGGCGGCGCTGTTCCCGGACACGACCTACCGTTTCGAGTCTGGCGGCACGCCGGCGGCAATCCCAACGCTCACCTACGAGGGCTTTCTCGAGAACCATCGGCGCCACTACCGTCCCGACAACGCCTACATCATCCTATACGGCAACCTGGATGCCGACCGCTTCCTCGGCTTTCTAGACGAGCGCTATTTGGCGCCGCTGGCCGCGAAAGAGCGCGGGCCGCTGGACATCAATCCGCTCGGGCTGCAGGCCCCCGTGGCTCCCGCGCCGGTTGTCGTGCCCATGGCCACCGCGCCGGAGAACGCCTGCGCCGCCGTGGGCTTCGTCATCGGGCGCGCCGCCGAGCGCGAGCGCATTGTGGCCGCCGACATTTTGATGGACGCCATCATGGGGGCCAACGAGTCGCCCCTGAAGCGGGCGCTGCTCGACGCGGGCATCGCCGACGACGCCATCGGGTACGTGGCCGACTCCGTGGCCCAGCCCTTCGCCGTGGTATCCCTGCGGGGCGCCCGGCCCGGTGCCGCCGAGAGGCTGCGCGCCATCGTTGCGGCCGAGGCCCGGCGCCTCGCCGAGGGCGGGCTCGACCGCGAGCTGGTGCGGGCGGCCCTCTCCCACGCCGAGTTCGTCATGCGCGAGCGCAACTTCGGCTACCCCGACGGCGTGGTGCTGGCCATGTCCGCCATGGCCGGATGGCTGTACTCCGACGACGACCCGGCGGCCTACCTGCGCTTCGAGGACGTCTTCGCCAGCCTGCGCGAGAAGGTGGAGGAGGGGTACTTCGAGGCGCTTTTGCGCGAGCTGTTCCTGGATAACGACCACCGCGCCTGCGCCGAGGTGGTGCCCACGGAAAGCGACGAGGCCGCCGAAGAGGCCGAGGCAGCCGGCGAGCGCGAGGCGGCCGCCGAGCTCACCGAGGACGAGGCCGCGTCTATCCGCGAGGCCGTGCGCGCGCTGCGCGAGGCCCAGGAGGCGCCGGACGCGCCGGAGGCCCTCGCGAAACTTCCGCAGCTTTCGCGGGCCGATATCGGCGAGGCGCCCGCCGAGGCGATGTGGGAGGTGGGGGAGTGCGGGCCCTGGCGCCTCATCCGCCACCATCTGCCCTGCCGCGGCATCGCCTACGCCTACCGCTACTTCGCCATGGACGGCCTCGCCTTCGACGAGCTGCCCTACGCCACGGTGCTGGCCTGCGTGCTCGGCAAGTTGGATACGTCCCGCCACACGGCGGCCGAGCTGGACACGCTTGTCCAGGCCCATCTGGGCAACCTCGGGTTCGCCGTTGAAGTGCACGAGGACGCCGAGGACCGCGAGCGGCTGCGGCCGATGTTCGTCATGGGCTCCTCTGCCCTTGACGAGGAGGTGCCCTGGGCGGCACACCTGGCCGAGGAAGTGCTGCGCGAGACCGATTTCTCCGACATCGAGCGCATCCGCGACATCTTGGGCCAGCGGCGCATCGCCATGGAGCAGGCCTTCGCCTCGGCCGGCCACAGCGCCGCCATGGCGCGGGTCGCCTCCTACTACCTGCCGGCCGGGGTGGTGCGCGAGGCGCTCTCCGGCGTCGGTTTCTACCGCTTCTTGAAGGAGCTGCTCGCGAGCTTCGACGAGCGGGCCTGCGAGCTTTCCGCGAAGCTGGCCGAGCTGTCCCGCCGCCTGTTCACCGACGGCGGCTGCACGCTCTCCTTCGGGGGCGACGAGGCGGCGCTCGCTGCCTTCCGGGAGGCGTCTTCGCCTTTCGGCGGCATGGCGGGCGCCCCGGCGCTCACGGTGCCGGCGCCTGAGGATGGGCACGAGGCCTTCGTCGTGGCGAGCGACGTCACCTACACCGCCTGCGGCTGGGACCGCCGCCTGCTCGGCGAGCCCTACGGCGGCGCGTGGCTTTTGGCCTCGCGCATCCTGTCCTACGATTTTCTGTGGACGGAGGTGCGCGTGAAGGGCGGCGCCTACGGGGCCGGCTTCCAGACGACGCGCTCGGGCTCGAGCCGCTTCTACTCCTACCGCGACCCGCGCATCGACGAGACCGTCGAGCGCTTCCGCACCTCCGGCGACTGGCTCGCCGGCGTCTTTAACCCCACGGAATCGGAGATGGACGGCTACGTGGTCTCCACGGTGGCCTCCCTGGACGCGCCGGCCAAGGCCCGCGAGCTTTTGCGTCGCCAGGACGGCCTATACTTCTCCGGCGCCACCTTGGAAGACCGGGCCCGGGTGCGCGAGGAGGTGCGCGCAGCCGGCATCGATGACGTGCGCGCGCTGGCCTCCTCGGTGGACGCCATCGCCGGGGCCGGACCGGTGTGCTGCTTCGGCAACGGCGAGGTCATCCGTGCCAGCGGCGAGGGATTCAACGTCGTCGACCTTCTGGCCTAAAGGGTGCTGAGGGGCGGCCGCCGCGACGGCTCTGCGGGCGTCGGCGACTGGCAACGGTTCTCCGGGTGCCTGCGCGGCGCCCCTCGCGCGGCGCCTTCGCGTGGTGCCCGGATGCAGAACTGGTGCAGCGGATGCGCGCCGCGCGGCCCATCGGCTATAATAGGGCAACCCCAAACAGAAAGGATGCAAGCTCCCATGGCGAATTCCAAGGAGTTCTCGCATATCACGGTCACGGCCGACGATGACGACGATGTGGTCATCCAGGCCGGCGTCGTAGAAGAGCCGGCCGCCGAGGAGCCGGTCGAGGAAGCGCCCCTTGAGGAGCCGGTCGACGAGCCGGGCGCCGAAGAGGCCGACGACGCGGTAGCGGAGGCTGTGGAAGAGGCCGCCGTGGAAAAGGAGGGTGCGGGAGAGACCGCCGATGCCGTCTCCTACCATGAGACGACCCTCGATGACTTGGAAGCGACCAAGATGTCCACGACCCAGAAGGTCATCATCGTCGTGGCCGTGCTGGGCATTGTCGCCTTTGCGGCCTGGTACCTTTTGGCCCACTAGCCCCGTGGGCCTTCGAGAAGCGAGAGGAACAGCGAGCACATGGTGAGAAGAAGCAAGCGCAACCGCGACGCCGGCATTAGCGCCGACGACGGCAATGCCATGGGCCTCACCGAGGCCTTCCACCCCGTGTCGGCGGATGGCTTCACCACGGCCATGCCCCCCGTGGACGAGGGCGACGGCTCTGTCGTCGGGGAGGATATCGTCGTCGACGAGGAGGGCGTCTTCGAAGAGGTGGACTTGGGCGATGGGGAAGTACTCGACGACGAGGGCTTGGCCGCCGGCGAGTCGTTTCCCGATGAAGCGGTCTTCGAGGACTTCTACGCCGGTCGTCCGCTGGACGCCGACGGCGCCGATGCCGCAGACGCCGACGGCGCCGATGCCTCGCCCGTGCCCGACGCTGTGCCCCTCGGCGTGGTGACGGCCGACGTGGCGCCAACCAAGCCTGCGAGCAAGGCCGCCCATGGCGCGAAGAAGGGCGACGGCGCCTCGCGCGGGCGCCATGCCAAGCACGCGAGTGAGATGAACGAGAAGGCCCGAAAGAAGGCGGAGCTGCCCGAGTACATGCGCAAGTCGCGCCGTATGCGCCGCATTCTTATCGTGGTCATCATCCTGCTCGTGCTCATTCTGGCCGCCATGGTCTACTTCGGCGTTCAGCTGTACAAGGAGGCCTCTTCCAGCGCGGTGCAGCAGGCGCTCTCCTCGGAGCAGGAGGTCGCCGCCATCGCCTCCGAGGACGCGACGGACTCCGCCGATGCCGCCAAGGTGACGACGGTGCCCGACTTGGTGAGCTTGCTGGGCCACACCCAGCAGGAGGCCATCGACATTCTGCAGCACGGCGCCACGGCCGCCGAGCCCCGGGCGGTGAACGAGGAGGGCAACCCCATCAAGAGCGAGGTGCGCGTCGCGCTCACCGCTGAGCCGGCTGACAGCCGTACGGGTACGCCCACGGTGTATTTGGGACTCGACGCCGACGGCAAGATCATTCAGGCGGGCTATTCCACGTCCACCAGCTCGCTCGGCTACGGCTCCCTCAGCTTCGCCGATGCCGTGCGCACCGAGCACATCATCGAGAAGACCCTGGCAGAAGCCGGCGTGTCGGTGCCCGAGGGCGCCGTGGAGCTGCCCGAGGACGCGGAGTCCTACACCTCCTTCGACACCGACGGCACGACCCGCACCAAGGAGTACTGCTCCTTCAACGGCGAGGTGGACATCGACGGTGCGCCCCATGCCTGGTCGGCGGTGCTCTCCTACGACTACTCCATGGCCAACGCCTCGGACAACTTGGCCGACACCGTCCGCACCATCTTCATATATGTAAACTCCTAGAATTTCCCTTGCGCGGGAGCGACGGCAACGCTATACTGGGCAAGCTGTCAATCAAGCGAGGGCGAAAGCTCTCCACCTGGTTCGGCGCCTTCCAAGGTTGCTGATGGGTACCCGCAGATAGAAACTTTGCGTGTAAGCCCGCCGTGCGCCTTGTTGGCCCGGCGGGTTTTTATGTGTGAGAACACGAAAGGGAGGTGAGCGCGATAGCTGCTCAAGAGCCCCGGCTCAACGATGAGATCACCACGCGCGAGTGCCGTCTCATCGATTTCGACGGGAACCAGATGGGCGTGTATCCCACGCACCAGGCCCAGCAGATCGCCGACGACATGAATCTCGATCTGGTGGAGATCGCTCCGAACGCCACGCCGCCCGTGTGCCGCATCATGGACTACGGGAAGTTCAAGTACGACCAGGCCATCAAGGCCAAGCAGGCTCGTAAGAACCAGAACAAGATCGAGGTCAAGGAGATGAAGTTCCGGCCGAAGATCGACGTGGGCGACTACACCACCAAGAAGAAGCACGTGCTGCGCTTTTTGGAGGCCGGCAACAAGGTGAAGATCACCATCATGTTCCGCGGCCGCGAGATGGCCCACCCCGAGCAGGGCCTCTCCATTCTCGAACGATTGGCCGACGACCTGAAGGACGTTGCCGTCATCGAGAACCAGCCGAAGATGGAGGGGCGCAACATGCACATGCTCATCGCGCCTCTGCCCGCGACCGCGAAAAAGAAAAAGGATTCCAAGAACGACGAAGGAAAGGACAACTAATGCCCAAGATGAAGACCCATCGCGGTATGGCCAAGCGCGTCCGCAAGACCGGTACCGGCAAACTCATGCGCGCCAAGGCGTTCAAGAGCCATATCCTCACCAAGAAGAGCCCCAAGCGCAAGCGCAACTTCCGCCACGAGACCGAGGTCGCCAAGGCGGATACCAAGGTCGTCGAGCGCCAGCTCGGCCTTCGCTAGTCCCATTCGTCTTCAAGGAGTGATTAAGATATGCCTCGTGTAAAGCGTTCCGTCCATGCCCGCAAGAAGCGTCGTACCGTCCTCAATCGTGCGAAGGGCTACTACGGTGCGAAGTCTCGTTCCTACCGCGCCGCGAAGGAGCAGGTGCAGCATTCGCTTCAGTACATGTACCGCGACCGTCGCAACAAGAAGCGCGAGATCCGTCGCCTGTGGATCACCCGCATCAACGCCGCGGCCCGCATCAACGGCCTGTCCTACTCGGTGTTCATGAACGGCCTGAAGAAGGCCGGCGTCGTGCTCGACCGCAAGGTGCTCGCCGACATGGCCGTGAACGACCCGACGGCCTTCGCCGCCCTGGTGGAAGTTGCGAAAAAAGCTGTGGCTTAATTTGCTTCGTTCGAAAGAGCGCACAAAGAAAGGACCCTTCGGGGTCCTTTTTCGTTGAGGGAGTGCGAGCGAGGGCTAAGCGCTTTGGGCGACGAGCTTAAGCTCGATGCGGGCGAAGGCGTCGTCCAGCTCGCCGAGAGGCTCCTCTTTGATGCTCTTTTCCGATAGGCCCTCCTCACCCATGAGCGTGCGGTAAAGGTACAGATCCGCCGCCTCGCGGGGGGACGCGGCGTTGGAGATGACGGCCTCGATGCCCGCTTCGTCCAAGGCCGCGAGGCCCTCGGGGGTGAATTGACGGGCTATGAGGGCATCGACGCCCATTTGCTGCAGGATGGAGGCCCGCTCGCGCGGAGTGAGCCCCATGTTCGGCACGTTGCTGCAGCCTGTGACGACGCCGCTTTGCGTGGTGTAACAGGCAAAGCTCGAGCAGGTGGCCGCAGCCGCGGCTATATCGAGTCCGTCGCAAGCGACAGCGATCTTCATGCAATATTCCCTTCCCCAGAAATACTGAGGTTACAATACCCGAACAATCCTCCGCTGAATGTGGAGTACGGCAAACGGAGGGTATCTTCCCGGCGAGCAGCCCGAACGTTGGACGGCTTGCCCGCTCGCGGGCGCAACGGGCCGCTGTGGTTCGGCTGCCACCGCCATGTTCCGGCAATGGTCGGCTTGTGCACGACTCCGTAGGGGCCGACTTCGGTCGGCCCTCTCGGCGATGGCGATCCTTGCGACAGGGAGCGACCAAGGTCGCCCCCTACGGAAAACTTATGACGTAGATGCTCTTAGCCGCGGCGCTTGCCGCCGCTGCGCTTGGCGGCGACGGCAGCGCGATGGGCGCGACCGGGGCGGAAGTCGCTCGACGTACGCGGCGCGCCGCTTGCCGCCGCGGAACCCGTCTTCGCGCGGTTGCCGCCCTTGGGCGCTTTGGATTTCGGAGCCGCCTTAGATCCCGTCCCGCTCTTCCTCGAGCTGTGCGCGGCGCCGGCGCTCTTGCCGCCCTGCTTCTTGCGCGTGCCGCGCTGGCGCGACTCGGCGGCAGCCTGCTCGGCACGCTCCTTCTCCTTGGCGCGGCGCTTCTCCTTCTTGGCGAGCTCGCGGGCGGCCGCTGCCAGCTCGGGGTCGCGTCGGGCATTGGCCCGCGTGGCGCGCTCGGCTGCGGCCTCGGCGGCCTCTTCCAAGTTGAAGCCCGCGATCTCGATCTCGGGGATGTCGCGCTTGATGAGCTTCTCGATGGCCGCCAGCTCGTCTTTGTTCTCGGGGCTGACGAAGGTGATCGCGAAGCCCTCGGCTCCGGCGCGGCCCGTGCGGCCGATGCGGTGCACGTAGTCCTCGGCCTGGGTGGGCACGTCGTAGTTCACCACATAGGACACTTCGTCGACGTCGATGCCGCGGGCCAGCACGTCGGTGGCCACGAGGATGTCGGTCTCGCCGGAGGCGAAGTTGTCCAGGGCGCGCTTGCGCTGGTTCTGGGAGCGGTCGGAATGGATGGCCTCGGCGTGGTAGCCGGCTCGCTTCAGCTTGCGGCAGGCAGCATCGGCCCGATGGCGCGTGCGGGCGAAGACGATGACGCGCTTGTGCCCCCGCTCCTTCAAAAGTGCCGCCAGAAGGTCGGGCTTCAGGGTGTGGGGCACGTGCGCGATGTACTGTTCCACGGTGTCGGCCGTCTCGCCCTTCGCGGCGATCTGCACAATGGCCGGATCGTCCAGCATGGCGTCCACCTGGTCGAGCACGCCCTTGTCGATGGTGGCCGAGAACAGAAGTGTCTGGCGGCTTTTCGGCGTCGCCTCCACGATGCGGCGCACCGAGGGGAGAAATCCCATGTCGAGCATGCGATCGGCCTCGTCCAGCACGAGCACTTGAACCTGGGAGAGGTCGACGGCCTTCTGGTTCATGAGGTCGATGAGGCGCCCCGGCGTGGCGATGAGCACGTCCACGCCGCGCGCGAGGCGGTCGATCTGCGGCTCGATCTTCACGCCGCCCACCACATTGGCGACGCGCAGGCCGCGGGTGCGGGCGATGGTTTGGCAGACTTCCTGAATCTGCATGGCCAGCTCGCGGGTGGGGGTGATGACGAGCATGGCCGGCGCCTTCTTGCGCTCGGCGCGGGCGAGGACGTCCAGGCTCGGCAGCGAGAAGGCGGCCGTTTTTCCCGTGCCGGTCTTGGCGGCGGCGATAATGTCGCGCCCCTGGAGGACGAGCGGGATGGCCTGGGCTTGAACGGGGGTCGGCTCGGTGTAGCCGAGATGATCGACGGCGGCAAGAACGGCGTCGGAAAGGCCGAGTTCGGCAAAGGTGGTCATGAAGCTCTCTTTCGTGGTTCGGATCGTGGCGGTAGCGGTTGGGGCGTCCTAGCGGACGTGGGCCGGCTTCTTGCCCCAGTAGAAGTGCAGGAAGTGCTTGGCCCGCAGCTTCGCGTCTCGCGGCGGTTCGCGCCGGATGAGGGCGAAGGTGGCCCGGGCGATGTCCTCGGCGGCGTTGGGGCGCCGCAGGATGGAGGCGTTCATCAGCATGGCATGGGCGCTCGCAGAGTGGTCGCTGATGTGGCGCAGGGTGTCCAAGAGCTCGCGAGGCGTGGTGGCGGCCATAGCGGCTCCGGCGGCGGTGAGCATGCGCACGTTGGCCTTCTCCTGGCCGTAGGCGCGGCCCAAGAGGATCATGGGCGCATGGGCGCACAAACACTCGGTCACCGTGAGGCCTCCCGGCTTGCAGATGACCACGTCGGCGGCCTCCATGAGCTCGGCCATGGCGTTCACGTAGCCGAGTACCGTGACGTTGGCCAGGCCGTATTCGGCCACCTGGCGCCGCAGCTCGCGCTCGTAGTCCTCGTCGGCCCCGGCGACGATCACCAGCTGCATCGAGGGCATCGCGTGCATGAAGGGGAGCATCTCCCCGATGGCGGCACGGAAGTGCACATAGGGTTGGGGGAGCTTCGCCCCGGCGAGCGCCAGCACCACCTGTTTGTCCTGCGGCAGTCCGAAGGCCTCGCGGGCCTTAGCGCGGTCGTAGGTTCGCGAGAAGGCGGGGCTGGCGGGGATGCCGGTGATGAGGATGCGGTCCTCGGGCACGCGCCGCGGGCGCAGCGTCTCGGCCATGGACTCGTTGGCGACGCAGAACAGGTCGGTGTGCAGATGGGGCCACAGCCCCTCGGCCTCGTAGTCGGTGGGCACGCAGACGATGGGGAAGCTCTGGCCCGTGATCATGCGAGCGCTCACGGCCACGTTGGCGGCGGTGATGTGGGTGGCGACGATGGCCGCCGGCCGCAGGCGGCGCACGTACTCGGTGAACTTCGGGTACATGAGGCGCGCCCAAATGGTGCCGCCGCCCCACAGAAGACGCCCAGTGAGGGTGTAGCGCCAGGTGAGGTCGTAGAAGGGACGCGTCCAGCCGGTGAACATGGAGGCGGTCTTGTCGCCGTCGAACACGATGCGCCCGAAATCGAGGATGTCGAGGACGCGCACTTCCGAGCGCGCTTCCAGCGAGTTGTCGTCCCCGGCCGCGCGGGCGGCCTCGCCGGCTTCCTCCAGCGCCTCGGCGATGGCGTTGGCTGCCGAGCGGTGGCCCGAGCCCACCGAGGCGTGCACTACGAGGATGAGCGGCCGGGCGACGGCCTCCTCGGCCGTGCGGGCCGGTTCGGCCAGGGCGCGCGCAATGGCCTCGGCGGCCGTGGCGCCTTGGGCGCCCGTGGCGAGGGGGGAGGGCGAGGGCTCGGCAGGGACGGCGAGCGTCTGGGCGGGGGCGGGAGCGATCGGAGCCGAGGGCTCCGTCGATTTCGATGCAGGTGTGTTCATGGAAGCTATCATAGCCTATTTTCCCCGCATCGGCCCCGCGTCGGCGGCAAGCCCGCCAAGATGCCAGAAAATCCGCTTATGGGTCGCAGGGGCTTTTCGCCGATTCGGTCAAAGTTTTTCTCGGGGGATTTTCCGCGCCCCCGCGTTCATTTAAGATAATGGACGCGGTCAACAATGGACAGGAGGTTTGTCTTCCCATGACCGATATAGCGACAGTTTCCAACGCCGAGGCCACGGCTGCCGCGGTGGATGCGGCCCGGCGCGGCGAGGGGGTGGCCGTGCTCGTCCCGTGCTACAACGAGGCGCCCACCATCGCTAAGGTGGTCTCCGACTTCCGCGCGGCGCTGCCCGAGGCGACGATCTACGTCTACGACAACAACTCCACCGACGGCACCGCGGACATTGCCGCGGCGGCCGGGGCGGTGGTGCGCCGGGAGTCCCGCCAGGGCAAGGGCAACGTGGTGAGAAGCATGTTCCGCGACATCGACGCCGAGTACTACCTCATGGTCGACGGCGACGACACCTACCCGGCCGAGGCCGCCGGCGACCTTCTGGCCCCGCTCGCGGCCGATGCGGCGGACATGACCGTGGGCGACCGCATCTCCAACGGCGCCTACGGCAAGGAGAACGAGCGGCCCTTCCACAACTTCGGCAACAACCTCGTGCGCCGGCTCATCCGCGTCATCTACGGCTACGCCTTCGAGGACGTCATGACCGGCTACCGCGCCTTCACCCGCGCCTTCGTGAAGACGATGCCCGTCATGAGCGGCGGCTTCCAGATCGAGACCGAGATCTCCATCTGGGCCGTGGACCGCCGCTGGCGGGTGGCCGACGTGCCCATCGACTACCGCGACCGGCCCGAGGGCTCGGAGAGCAAGCTGTCCACCTTCTCCGACGGCATGCTCGTGCTCGCGGCCATCGCGAGCCTGTTCCGCGACTACCGCCCCATGGCCTTCTTCGGATGGCTCGGCCTGGCGCTCGCCGTGGTGGGGCTGTGCTTCGGGCTGCCGGTGGTGGCGGAGTACCTCGGCACCGGCTACGTGGCGAAGCTCCCCTCGGCGGTGCTCGCCGTGGCGCTCATGATCGTGGCGGCGCTCTCCTGGACGGCCGGCCTCATCCTGGACACCGTGGCGAAGTCCCACCGGCGCCAGTGGGAGATGAGCGTGTACCGGGTGATGGAGGCGGATGCCGAGCGCTAGGGCCGTCGCCGAGAAAAAGCGAACGACGTCCTTGCAAAGTGCGGTGCACTCTGCCATACTATGCAAGCTGTTTTAAGCGGTCCCCATAGTCTAACGGTTAGGACGCGGCCCTTTCAAGGCTGAAATACGGGTTCGATTCCCGTTGGGGGCACCACTTGAGAATCGCTGAACCCCGCTTGCGAGCGGGGTTTCTTTATGAAAGGCCTCAGGGAGAATACGATGGGAAAGCTCGTCCAGCAGTTCATGAAGTTCGGCGTGGTGGGCGTTATCGCCTTCGTCATCGACTATGGCCTCATGGTGGCGCTCACAGAGCTGGCCGGCGTGAACTACCTCATCAGCGCCACCATCTCCTTCACGGTGTCGGTCGTCTTCAACTACCTGGCCTCCATGCGCTACGTGTTCACGCACAAGCAGGGGCTCTCGCGCCGGCGCGAGTTCGTCATCTTCGTGGTGCTCTCCGTGATCGGCCTGGGAGTGAACGATCTGCTCATGTGGCTCGGCTCGTCGGTTCTGGGCGTGAGCTACCTCATCGTGAAGATCGTTGCCACGGCCATCGTCATGGTGTACAACTTCGTGACGCGCAAGATCTTCCTCGACGGCGACACCGGCGCCGTTCTCGAGTAGCGAGCGGGCGACCCCTCCGTTTCGAAAACGAGTTGCGAACAGCGCGACTTGGTAGGTGAGGGACACGGTACTCGGTGCTAGAATGAGGGAAATCGCAGGTCGGCGTTGCGTCGGCTGCTTGGTTAGGAGGCAAGTCGTGGTTCCTTCCATAGAAGAGGGGCGCATCGTCCTCATCGCAAATCCCGTGTCGAAGAGCGGGCGGGGGGCCGTGGCCGCCTCCGAGGCGGCGCGGCTTCTGCGCGAGCGCGTGGGCGACGGGCGTTTCGAAATGCTTACCACGGCCTGGGCCGGCCACGGGGAGTCGCTGGCTCGCGAGCTGGGCCCCGACGTGGGTTGCGTCATCGCGCTCGGCGGCGACGGCCTGGTGAACGAGGTGGTGAACGGCCTTATGGCCCGCGCCCCCCAGGATCGCCCGGTCCTGGCCGTCATCCCCGTGGGCTCCGGCAACGATTACGCCGAGACGTTGGGCATGGCCTACTCCGTCCCCACGGCGGTCACCGAAATTCTGCGCTTTCAAACGGTGCGGGCCGACGTGGGGCGCGTCAACGGCCGCTACTTCGCCGAGACGCTCTCCTTCGGTTTGGACGCCGCTATCGCGCTTGACACCATGGACCGTCGCCAGAAGTCCGGCCGCGCCGGCACCATGCTCTATTTGGAAAGTGCCGTCGATCAGCTGTTCCACCACTTGCAGGTGTTTTCCTTCAAGATGGATGTCCTGGGGGCGGAGCCGGGATGCGCCCCTCATCCGGAATGGGACGATGCCTATCTGGTAGCCGTACAGGTGGGGCCCACCTACGGTGGCCACTTCCGCATCACGCCCAAGGCGCGCCTCGACGACGGGCTGCTCGACATCTGCTGGGCCACGCCGGAGCTTTCGTCCATGCGGGCGCTGGCGCTCCTTCTGCGCGCCCGGGGCGGCAAGCACACGGGAAGCGACCACATCCATTTCCGGCGAGCGTCCTCCCTCGTGCTCGACTTCGAGGAGGAGCCGCCGGCCCAGATGGACGGGGAGCCGGTTCACGGCACGCACTTCCTCATCGACTGCGTCCCCGACGCCCTCACCGTCGTTGTGGGCCAGCGGTAGGGCAATGAAAAAGCCCCGCGGGGGCGGGGCTTGCGCTTTGAAGGTGGTGCCCTCGACAGGATTCGAACCTGCGGCACCTTGCTCCGGAGGCAAGTGCTCTATCCCCTGAGCTACGAGGGCACGAATTCAGGGTCCCGACAGGCGGGTGCTGCGCTATTATAGGGCAATTGCGCCGCCACGGACGGCAAATCCGTAAAATACCCCTCAGATGGAACGAGAACGGAACAGGAGCCCCCAGTGATCGATACGTCCACCAGGAACGATAACGCCGCGTCCGACCGCTCCGTCGACACGGCGAAGGCTCAGGACGCGGCGGCCCCTGAGGTCGCGACGGCTCCCGCTTCGGCCCCGTGCGCCTCGGGCGCGCCCGGCGAGGTGGTGCCCATCGAGCGCATGAGCTTCGGGTCGGCGGCCGTGGGGCACCTGTCTGACGGCAAGACTGTGTTCGTGGAAGGGGCCGTGCCGGGCGATGTCGCCCGCGTGGAGCTGACCGAGGAGAAGCCCCGCTTCGCCCGCGGGCGTGCGGCCGAGATCCTTGAGGCCTCGCCCGACCGCGTGGCGCCCCCGTGCGCGGCGGGCTGCGGGGGATGTCCCTGGGCGCCCCTCGCCTACGAGGCTCAGCTTGTCGCCAAACGGGCGAACGTGGTGGACGCTCTAGTGCGCACGGCCCATATGGACGCGGCCCGCGCCGAGGCCCTTGTCGGTTCCTGCGTGCCCTCGAAACGCCAGTGGGGCTACCGCAACAAGCTGGAGCTGTCCTGCGGCGCCGACGGTGCCGGTCGCCTCATCTTGGGCATGCGTCCCGAAGGGGGCGCCGACGTCGTCTCGCTGGACGCGTGCCCCTTGGCCCACCGGAACATCGAAGGTGCCCCCAAGGCGCTTAGGGGCGCGCTACGCTACCTCTCCGGCGGCAGCGACCTGGGCCTGTTCCGCGTGGGGGTGCGCGGCAGCCTGCGCACCCGTGATGTGGAGATCGCCCTGTGGACGACCCCGGGTCCCTTCCCGCGGGCCGCGGCGGCCAAAACCCTCGCCAGCGCGCTGAAGAACACCTCCGTCGTCCGCGTCGTGGCCGACCCCGGGCGCGCCCGCAAGGTGAAGAAGGTGGAGGCCATCTCCGGCAAGGGCTGCTGGGAGGAGGAAGTGGCGGAAAGTCGCCTCCTTCTGAGCGCGCCCTCCTTCGCCCAGGTGAACACGGCTCAGGCCGAGAAGCTCGTCGAGCTGGTGCTCGCGGGTTTGGAAGTGGAGGCCGGCGACTACGTGGCCGACCTCTACGCCGGCGCCGGCACCTTCACGCTGCCGCTCGCCCGGGCCGGGGCCGAGGTGGTGGCCGTGGAGTCGGCGGGCAGCTCCGTGCGCGATCTGCGCCGCAACGCCGAGCGCGCCGGCGCCGACATCGACATTATCGGCGGGGATGCCGCCCGGGAGCTTCCCGAGCTGGGGGAGTTGGACGCGTTCGTGGTGGATCCGCCGCGCGCGGGGCTCGCCGAGGGGGTGGTGGCCTCCATCGCCGCCGCCTCGCCGCGGCGCGTGGCCTACGTCAGCTGCGACGCGTCCACCTGGGCCCGCGACGCGGCCCGTTTCGAGCAGGAGGGCTACCGTCTCATCCGCGCCACCCCCGTCGACCTCTTTCCGCAGACCTACCATGTGGAAGTGGTTAGCATTTTCGAGCGGTCCGGCTCCTAACCTGCTAGAATCATTCCCCGTATGCAATGAGACGCATTCGCGCCCGTAGCGCCCCCAAGCGCCGGCCGCCCGCGTCGCCGAGAACAAAGGAGGAGCCCCATGGCTCTCTACACCCCGGAATATCAGCCCACCGGCGAGGAGATTGCCGTCATCAACACCTCCAAGGGCACGATCCGCGTGCAGCTGGCGGGCAACGACGCCCCCATCCACGTCGGCAACTTCGTGGAGCTGGCGCAGAAGGGCTTCTACGACGGCCTGAAATTCCATCGCTACGTGCCCGGCTTCGTCATCCAGGGCGGCTGCCCCAACACCCGCGAGGCGACCCCCGAGCAGGTGGCCGCCGGCCGCGCCCCGGGCCTGGCCCCCTTCGGCACCGGCAACCCGGGCTACTCCATCAAGGAGGAGTTCACCACCAACCCGAACAACTCCCATGAGGACGGCGCGCTCGCCATGGCCCGCTCCATGGATCCCAACTCCGCCGGCTCGCAGTTCTACCTGTGCCTGGGCCCCCAGCACAACCTGGACTCCGGCTATACCGTGTTCGGCCAGACCATCGAGGGTAAGGACGTCATCGGCCAGCTGCGCGCCGGCGATGTCATCGAGTCCGTCGTCATCGAGAACGCCGCCGAGTAAGTACCGCCCCGCGAGAGGGGTCGGCGCCCGCCGTCCGAGCCGTCTCACCTCACTGCCGCGCCGCCTAAGCGGCCGCCCCGAATGTCGAGTGAAGGAAGTCTATGAACAACGAGTTATTCGATCGAGCAAATGAGCGCTACCGCCTGCGTGACTACCGCGGCGCGCTGATGGCTTTCACGGAATGCTTGCAGGACACGAACTTCCCGCTCACTCCCGGGGAAATGGGCCTTCTCTACCACCAGATCGGCAACTGTCTGGTGAAGCTGAAGAACCCGCGCGAGGCCATTCAGGCCTACAGCCAGGCCACGGCCGATACGGCCTATCGGGCGCTGGCGACGGTGGAGTGCAACCTCGGCATGGCCTACGCGTCGCTGCGCGACTACACGAACGCCATCAACTGCTTCGAGAAGTCGGTGGCCGACACGACCAACCCCACTCCCTACAAGTCCTACATGGGCATGGGCAACGCGCTCATGAAGCTCGGCAAGTCCGCCGAAGCCGGCGTGGCCTTCCGCGAGGCCGCTCTGGACGAGTCGAACCCCGACCCCACCAAGGCGCTTTTGAACCTGGGCGTCTGCTTCATGGCTCTGAACCGCCCGGCCGACGCCGTGGCCTCCTACGAGAGCGCCCTGCAGTTCGACATGCAGCCGGCCACGCGCAACAAGCTGCAGGCGAGCCTGGGGCAGGCCTACGTGGCCTGCGGCCAGATGGAGAAGGCGGTGCATGCCTTCGAGGAGGCCATCGCCGACAAGACGTACTACCTGTCCGATTCGGCCAGCGTCGACTACCAGCGCGCCGTGGGTGCCGTGGCCCAGGGAACGTCCGAGCAGAACCAGGCCACCCAGGTGCTGCAGCTGGCCGATATGTCGGGGCTCGACGTGGCCGCCGACGGCACGAGCGTCTACGACGAGGGCGCCTACGAGGGCGGCGACGTCTCCGAGGCCTTCTACTACGACGAGGGCACCTACGAGGCCGACCCGGCGAGCTTCCCCGGCTATGTGGGCGCCTACGAGAACGTCGACAACGACCGGTTCTTCACGGCCACCGACGCCGAGCTCGAGCAGTGGTCGCGCGGTCTGGCCAAGCAGGATCGCAAGCGCCGCAACGTCGGCTTGAAGATCCTGCTGTTCTTCGTCATCGTCATCGTGCTGGCCGCTGCGGCCGGCGTGTTCGCCTATACTCAGGGCTACGGCTACCCCACGGTGCAGACCGTGACCCAGGAGCTGTTCAGCGACCCGTCCGGTGCCGCTGACAAGGTGTTCTCCGCCGATGTGGACAAAGACGCCATCCCGGCCATGCTCGATCCGGTGGTGTCCGATTCCAACGTGACTATCGACGGCGTGAGCCGCTCCATGACCGAGTCCACGGTGTACGCCACGGCCACAACCGAGGAGGGCGGCGAGGTGCAGTACCGCATCTCCATGGTGCGCGACGGCATCACGTGGAAGGTCAGCAACGTGGAGCTGTACTTCCCGAGCCAGGCCTAAAGCGCATCGGGCCGTTTTCCGATTTCAGCAATCCCGGCCCGCGCCTTGCGGGCCGTCTGCAAGCAAGACCCTCAAACGAAAGGATTTCCATGGCTATCCAGCAGACCTACTCCATGATCAAGCCCGACGGCGTGCGCAACGGGCACATCGGCGAGATCATCAACCGCTTCGAGCGCGCCGGCCTCACCATCGAGCGCATGGAGCTGGGCATGGTCACCCCCGAGCAGGCGAAGGCCAACTACGCCGAGCACGAGGGCAAGCCCTTCTACGACGGCCTGATCGCGTACATCACCTCCGGCCCCGTGGTGAAGATGGTCGTCTCCGGCGAGGGCGCCGTGGCCAAGTGCCGCTCGCTCATGGGCGCCACCAACCCGGCCGAGGCGGCCCCGGGCACCATCCGCGGCGATTTCGGCCTCATCATGGACGAGAACGTGATCCACGGCTCCGACAGCCCTGAGTCCGCCGAGCGCGAGATCAAAATCTTTTTTAATTAAAAAAGATTAAGCTGACACTGCGAAGCCCCAATGCACCGATATTTGGCGCTTTCTCGCTTGCCCTCACGTACCTTAGTACGCTCGGCCGCGAGACGCGCCAACTATCGGCACCTTGGGGCTTCTCGCTGACCTTGCCAACAATGTGAGTTGGCAATGGCTCTATCGGAAAGCCCTGAGAGGGGCTTTTTTGCGTCTCTGTCTGGTTTTTCTGGGCCATCGGCCTGCGCGAGGGAGTGGGGCGGCGGAAGAGCCGTTACTATGGAAGGAGACGGAACCGTTGCGCGAACCGTTGCGCGCGCAGGACGTAAGGAACAGAATCGCCTATGCTGTATCGCGTCATTGACGAGACGGAGGCGCCGGCGCTCGTCGCCGCCTTCATGGAGCGCTACGAGGTGGTGGCGCCGGTCAAGCGGGGGGACAAGTACGTGTTCTCCGCCGTCGATTCCTTCGACGAGATCGCGCTGGACTACCCCACGACCATCGCCTCTCCCAAGAAGTACCTCCTGCCGGCCAAAGAGACCCTCTTCGAGTTCGATGCCGAGAATAACGAGGTGACCGATTACGCCGATGAGGTGCGCCCCCGGGTGCTCTTCGGCGTGCACGCCTGCGACATCAACGGCCTGCAGAACTTGAGCAGCGTCTTCAACGACCCGCGCTATCCCGATCCCTACTACGCGGCCCATGCCGCCGCCACGCTCATCGTCGGCGTCGCCTGCATGCCGTCGGCGAACTGCTTCTGCAACCTCATGGACGCCGAGGAGGCACGGGCCGCCTACGACCTGTTCCTCACGAACATCGGCGGCCGCTACCTCGTTTCCATCGGCAGCGTCGTGGCGGCGAACATCTTGGAGGCGGCCTGCGATGTCCGCGAGGCCACCGACGAGGACCGCATCGCGTTTCGCGCCGCCACCCGCGCGCGCCAGGAGGCCTTCAACCGGGACATCCCCGATATCCAGGAGATCCCCATGCTCATGGACGCCTTCCACGAGGACGAGTTCTGGGAGGAGCTGGGCGGCCGCTGCCTTTCCTGCAACGCCTGCGCGAACGTATGCCCCACCTGCTACTGCTTCGATATCCGCGACACGCTGGATCCGGGCGCGGCCACGGGGCGCCGCGAGCGCGTGTGGGACGCCTGCACCTCGCCGCAGTTCGCCATGGTGGCCGGCGGTCACAACTTCCGGCCCACGCCGGCCGCCCGCGTGCGGCACCGCATGTACCACAAGCTCAACGGCTTTCTGGCCAAGCACGACCGCAACCTCTGCGTGGGCTGCGGCCGCTGCGTTTCCGCCTGCAAAGTTGACATCAGCCCCATCGAGGTGCTGAAGTTCTTCGATCGAAAGGGGGCCTAAGAGCCATGGCGAACGACAACATCGTGGCCGTGCATCCCTTCCGCGACGCCGGGCGCGAGGCCACCGGCGCCGAGCTCATGCACGCGAACCCCTACCGTCCGTGGCCGGCGCGCATCACCTCCATCACCGAGCTCACGCCCACCGAGAAGCTCTTCGAGTTCCGCTTCGTGGACGAGCGCATCCGCGAGGCCTTCCGCCAGGAGCCGGGCCAGTTCGTGGAGCTGTCCATCTTCGGTGTGGGGGAGGCGCCCATCTCCATCTCGTCGTCGCCCACCAAGCAGGGCTTCATCGAGCTGTGCGTCCGCCGCACGGGCCGGTTCACCGAGCGGCTGCACCAGATGCAGTGCGGCGAGATCGTCGGCATCCGCGGGCCCTTCGGCCGCGGGTTCCCCATCGACGAGATGCGCGGCCACGACGTGCTTTTGGTGGCGGGCGGCCTGGGCATCGCGCCTCTGCGCTCGCTCATCAACAACATCCACGACGAGCGCAGCGAGTTCGGGAAAGTCACCATCATATACGGTTCCAAAAATCCCTCTGAGGTCATGTTCCGCAACCAGTTCGAGATGTGGAAGCACCGCAGGGATTTCGAGCTGCACCTGACCGTGGATCATCCCGACGATACGTGGGATGGGGAAGTGGGCCTGGTCACCAAGCCGTTCGAGCACTTGGAGATCGACCCGACGAACACCTTCGGCGCCCTTTGCGGGCCGCCGATCATGTACCGGTTCGTCGTGCAGGAGATGCGCAAGAAGGACATCCCCTACGATCGTATCTACATGAGCTTCGAGCGCCATATGAAGTGCGGCGTGGGCAAGTGCGGGCACTGCCAGGTGGGCCATCAGTACTGCTGTATCGACGGGCCCGTCTTCAACTATTGGGAAGCCAAGAACATTCAGGGGTCGATGTAAATGAGCGAGAACCTGTCACCGACCGCCGAGCGCCGTGCTCCCCGCGTGGTCGTTATCGGCCTGGCCAGCTGCTTCGGCTGCCAGATCAACATCACGAACATCGAGCGCCACCTCATGGACGTGCTCGGCCAGATCGATCTGGGATACTGGCAGCTGACAAGCTCGGTGCCGATGCCCGACGAGTTCGACGTGGCCGTCATCGAGGGGGCCGTCACCACCGAGGAGGCGGCCGAGACGGTACGCCGCGCCCGCGAGCGCGCGGGGAGCGTGATCGCCATCGGATCGTGCGCCGTCACCGGCGGCATTCCCGGCATGGCCTCAGGCGATCTGGCGGGTCATGTGGAGGCCGTCTACGGCGATGCGGCGCCCGATGCCTGCGGCGACCTGTTGGCGCCGCGGCCCGTGTCGGACGTTATCGACGTGGACGCAGAGGTGCGCTGCTGCCCGATTGACCCCTTCGAGTTCGTGCGCGTGCTCGACGGCGTTCTCTATGGAAGCAACCGGCTGCCGGCCACCTCGGCTTTGTGCGGCGAGTGCTCCCGCAACGAGAAGGGGTGCTTCTACAGGCAGGGCGTCATGTGCCTGGGACTCGTGACCCGGGCCGGCTGCGGGGCGAAGTGCCCGGCGCTGGGCCGTCCCTGCAACGGCTGCGCGGGGCTCTCTCCCGATTCCAACGTGGAGGCCGCCCGCTACGTCGTGGGAAAGCGCGGCCTTGAGGTCGCGCGCTTCAACGACGCCCTGGAGATGTTCAACGCCGTGGCGATAAACGCCGCGCAAGGGGAGGAGTAACCTCATGGCCGCCACCGAGATTTCCGTCGACCACATCGCCCGCGTCGAGGGCCACGGCGACATCCGCCTCGTTATCGAGGACGGCCAGGTCACGACCTGCGAGATGGCCGTGGTGGAGCCGGCGCGCCTGTTCGAATCCATGGTGCGGGGCCGCTCCTTCGAAGAGGTGCCCTACATCGCCTCCCGCGTCTGCGGCATCTGCTCGTCGAGCCACGTCGTCACCGACCTGCGCGCCATCGAGCAGGTCTTCGGTGTGGAAGTGACCGACCGCACCGAGGCCCTGCGGGAGCTTCTGCTCTACGGCTCCTACCTGCAGAACCACGGCACGCACCTGTTCGTGTTCGCCGCTCCGGACTTCCTGGGCCACAAGTCGGTGTTCCCGTTGGCCGAGGGCAACCCGGAGCTGTTCGAGCGCGCATTGGGGCTGAAGGCGCTGGGCAACGAGCTGTGCACCCTGGTGGGCGGCCGGTCCATCCATCCCATCACGGCGGTGGTGGGCGGGTTCACCCACGAGATCTCCGCCGACGAATACCTCCGTCTGGCCGAGGCCATGGACGACACGAGGGAATTCGCCCTGGCCAGTGTGGACTTGTTCCGCGACTTCGACACGGTGGACGTGCAGACCGAAGGCGACCTGCTCGCCATGGTCGCGCCGGGAACCTACCCGGTGTGCACCTCAGACACCCTGCGCTTCGTCCGCGCTGGCTACGACTTCAACGCCCAGGACGTGGAAGAGGAGATCGAGGAGTACCCGGTGGGGCATTCCGCCGCCTTCCTCGCCCGGGCCCGTCGCACGGGGCGCCCCTACATGACGGCGGCGCTCGCCCGCGTGAATGCCAGCTGGGACGCGCTTTCCAAGGACGCCCGCTACGCCGCCGCCAAGGCGGGACTGCGGCCCCCGGAGTACAACCCCTTCGCCAACAACATCGCCCAGGCGGTGGAGCTGGTGGACGTGCTCGACCGCTGCGCCGCGCTCTGCCGTCGTTTGGCCGCCGACGAGTTCGAGGGCTCAAGCGCGCCGGTTCCCTTCGAGGTGCGCGCCGGTCGCGGGGTGGGCTTCACCGAGGCCCCGCGCGGGGCGCTGTTCCATATCCTGGACATCAACGGGGAGGGCCGCATCGAGCGCGCCTCCATCATGACGCCCACGGCCCAGAACATCGCGAACCTGGAAGCGGACATGCGCCAGCTCGCCGGCAAGATGGTCGCCGGGGGCTACGACGCCGACCTCATCACCCTGGAAGTGGAGAAGCTCGTCCGCGCCTACGACCCCTGCCTCTCCTGCAGCGTGCATTAAGTTTTGGCAATGTAGGGCTCGGAGCCGCCGGGGTGGCCCGCGCGCAGGTTGCGCAGCGAACGGAACAGTCCAGTGGACTGTTCCGCCGAGCGAGCCATTGCTTGAGCACGGGCCACCCCGGCGGCTCCGAGCCCGGGCAATCCCTTACACCTATGGAGTTTCTAAGCCCCTAGGCCCCGTGTGATAAAATCTAAGGCTGACTGTAACCTATACGTATCCGAAGGGTTTGCCTGTATGTCATTCCTTGATTGGTTTTCGGGCCTGACCGGCCAGATGTCCGCGGACATGGCCATCGACCTGGGCACTGCCAATACCCTTGTTGCTATTACGGGGGAGGGCATCGTCATCAACGAGCCCTCCGTTGTCGCCATAGAAAAGTCCACTCAGCGCGTGCTGGCCGTCGGCCATGAGGCCAAGAACATGATCAACCACACGCCGGACGCGTTTTCCGCCGAGCACCCGCTCAAAGACGGCGTCATCGCCGACTACGATGTGACCGAGGCCATGATCTCGGCCTTCATCAACAAGGCGGCCGAGCGCAAGTACCCTTGGCAGCCCAAGCCCCGCATCGTCGTGTGCATCCCCTGCGGCGCCACCTCCGTTGAGAAACGCGCCGTGTTCGAGGCCACCATCCAGGCGGGCGCCCGCCAGGCCTACCTCATCGAGGAGCCCATGGCCGCCGCTATGGGCGCCGATCTGCCCGTGACCGAGCCGACCGGTTCCATGGTGGTCGATATCGGCGGCGGCACCACGGAGGTGGCCGTCATCTCGCTCGGCGGCATTGTGACGTCCAGCTCGCTTCGTTTGGCCGGCAACCGGCTCGACGAGGCCATCGCCATGCACCTGCGCGATTTGCTCGGCATCAAGATCGGCGAGCGCACGGCCGAGGTCATCAAGATCAAGATCGGCTCCATCCTGCCCTTCGAGGACGGGCGCGAGCGCGACATGATCATCTCCGGCCAGGACGTCTACACCGAGCAGCCCAAGGAGGTCACCATCCAGTCCGAGGACGTGCGCGCGGCGCTTCAGGCCCCCATCGAGGAGATGGTGCTGCACATCAAGGACACCTTCAAGAAGACCAACCCCGACCTGGCGAGCGACATCATCCAGAACGGTATTCTGCTCACGGGCGGCGGCGGCCTGCTCTCGGGCCTCGACCGCTACCTCACCGACAAGCTGGAGATTCCCGTGTGGGTGTCCGAGACGGCGCTGACCAACGTGGTGTCGGGCTGCCTGAAGGTGCTCGAGACGCCGACGGCCCTCAAGCAGACGCTCATGCGCTCGAAGTAGGTCTTTCGCTTCCTATGGCTCTCAACTTTCAGCAACACGAACCGGCCTCCGCGGGCCGGCTCTCGCTCATTATCGCGCTGGCGGTTTCGCTGGTGTGCATCGGCCTGTACCAGGCCGAGGGCGCTACAGGCCCCCTGCATTCCCTTCAGTCCGCCGTGGAGGGCGCCATGGTGCCCCTGCAGCGGGCGAGCGCGCCTCTCACCGAGGCCGTGGACGACGCCGGCGTCGCGGCGGCCGAGGGCGGCGTCACCGAGGAGACCTACGCGACGTTGCGCCAGCAGAACGAGCAGCTCGTGCAGCAGCTGGCCGCCGCCGAGGAGCAGCGTCTCGAGAACGAGCGGCTGCGCGGCCTTCTGAACCTGCGCGACACCTACGAGATCACCGGCGTGTCCGGCCGCGTCATCGGGCGGACCACCGACGCGTGGAACCAGACGGTGACCCTGGACGTCGGATCGAGCTCCGGCGTGGAAACGGGGCTCACCGTGCTCGGCCCCACGGGCGTCGTGGGCCAGGTCATCTCCGTGGACGGCGGCTCGTGCCGGGTGCGCCTGCTCACCGATCCGCAGTCCGGGGCGGCCGCCATGGTGCAGTCGAGCCGGGCCGAGGGCATCGTGCGCGGCTCCATGGACGGCCTGCTCTATCTGGAGAACATCGGCGCGGACGTGAACGTGCAGGTGGGTGACGTGGTTCTCACGAGCGGCCTGGGCGGGAGCTACACCCGGGGCCTCATCATCGGCACGGTGGTGCGCGTCGAGGGCAGCGCCGGCAGCGACACCCGCAAGATCGTCGTGGCCCCCAACGACACCGTGAGCCTCATGGAGGAGGCGCTCGTGGTGTTCTCCGCGGCCGACGACGCCGCCGACCGCACCGTGACGGCGCCCACGAGCGCCGACGGCGGCGAGGGAGCGTCCGGTTCCGGCTCGGGCGATTCCGGCGACGGCAACGATACCGGCAGCGGTGACGACAGTGCCAGCGGCGACGGCTCCGGCGACGATGCGGGCCGCTCTGACGGCACCGAAGGAGGCGAGGCCGCATGATGGAACTTTCCCGCGAGACGGTGGCGGGCGTCATCGGCGCCGTCATCGCCGTGCTTCTGCAGATAACCGTGGCGCCGGCCATCACGCTGTTCGAGGCCGTGCCCAACTTCATCGTGGCCTTTTGCATCGTGCGCGCCGTGGCCACGCCGGCTTCGGCCGGGTCGGTCATGCCGCTGGTTTTGGGCCTTCTCTTCGACCTCATGGGCGGCGGTCCTGTGGGAGGGATGGCCTTTGTGCTCGTGCTGGTAACGTTTCTGGCCTCGCGGCTGTTCATGGCGCTCAACAACGATACCCTGTTCATGCCGGTGGCCATCATGCTGGCGTGCATCATGCTCGTCGAGGTGATGTACGGGCTCATCGTCGTGGTCTGCGGCGCCGACGTGCCCTTGGGGGAGGCCTTCCTCTACCGCACGCTGCCCTGCATGCTCTACGACTGCGTCATCGGCCTTTTGCTGTATCCGATCGCCGCCCGGGTGATGGTCGATCGCCCGCGCGTCCAACCCGGGACGCCGGTCCTTCGTTAGGAAGGGGGAGCCGTGCTCGTAGCTATCATCGTCGCCGTCCTGGCGGCGGTCATCGTCATTGTGGCCGTGGCGGCGGCCCTCGCCCTGCGCGCCCGCAGGGAGACGCCCTCGGTCGGCCGCGCCAAGGGGGTCTCGGAGCTTTCCACCGTGGGCGTGGGAAGCTCGCCCTTCGAGCGCCGTTCCAAGGCCCAGGCCGCCCGCGAGGGCGATGTGACCGTGTCCAGCTCCGAGCCCGGGGCCGCGTCGAAGAAGCCCTCTGACGAGCTGGGACGCCGCTTTGCGGGTCTGGCGGCGGCGGCCGTGGCCATCTTTGGCGCCCTGTCGGCGAAGCTGTGGTCCATGCAGATCGCGGGATCTGAGGCCTACGCCCAGGCAGCGGAGGAGAACCTGTACACCACGGTGAAGACGCCCGCCCCCCGCGGCTGCATCTACGACACCAACGGCGAGGCTTTGGTGGTGAACCGCCCGAGCCAGACCGTCGTGGCCGACCCTGAGGTGGCCGACAACCGCGATGTCGTGCGCCGGCTCTCCACGGTGCTGGGGCTTCCCGCCAACGTGGTGCTCCAGCGCATCAACGATGCCGCCGCCGGCGCTCAGAGCCTGCGCGTGGTGGGGGAGGACGTGCGCCTGCGCGACGTGGCCTTCATCGCCGAGCATGCCGACGCTTTCCCCGGCGTCACCGTGGAGGAGCGCTCCCAGCGCGAGTATCCCTACGGGGCGCTGGCGGCCCATGTGCTCGGCTACACCGGCTCGCCCTCGGCTGCCCGGCTCGAGGAGAAGATTGAGGGCCGCGACATCCTCGCCATCGACGTGGTGGGCAACGCTGGGGTGGAGGCCACCTACGACGCGTACTTGTCCGGCGAGCACGGCGAGAGCCAGGTCATGGTGGACGCCAACGGCCGGCGCATCTCGGTCATGAGCGACATCAAGGACACCAAGGGCAACGACCTCTACCTCACCATCGACGCCAGGGCTCAGTACGTGGCCGACGCGGCCCTGGCCAAGCTCATCGCGCCATCGGGCGGCGTCATCGGCACGGGCAAGGGCTCCAAGGGCGCCGTTGTGGCACTTGACGTGACCGACGGGTCGGTGCTCGTTATGTCAAGCTTCCCCACCTTCGACCCGACGAATTTCACCGGTGCCTTCTCCCAGGAACTCATGGATAGGTACAACTCCGAGGAGGCCTACGCGCCGCTGAACAACAACGTGGTGTCCGGCCAGTTCATGGCCGCCTCCACCTTCAAGGCCTTCACCTCCTTAGCTGGCCTGGAGTACGGCTTCGCCACGGAGAGCAGCTCGTGGAACTGCACGGGCAAGTGGGACGGCTTCGGCACTGGGGACGTGCAGCGCTGCTGGAAGCACGACGGCCATGGGACGCTCGATCTGCACGGGGGCATCGTGAACTCCTGCGACACGGTCTTCTACGAGATCGGCAAGGCTTTCTACGACCATGGGCCCGCCGGCACCGGCGAGATATCGGAGACGGCGCTCCAGGACTACCTGGGGCAGTTCGGCTTCGGCGAGAAGACCGACATCGATCTGGGCGGCGAGGCTGTGGGCGTCATTCCCACCCCGGCCTGGAAGGCCGAGCGCTGGCAGAACGTGCCCTCGGAGGCCACGTTCCGCGGCGGCGACTACACCAACATGATCATCGGCCAGGGCGATGTGCTCGTGACGCCCTTGCAGGTGGCCTGCGCCTACGCCGGCGTGGCCACGGGCCGCATCATGCGGCCGCACCTTCTGAAGGAGGTGCGCAACAGCGAGGGCGAGACGGTCGTCACCTACGAGCCGGTCGTCGAGCGTACGCCCGAGGTGACCGAGGCCCATCTGGCCTACGTGCGCGACGCGCTGCACGGCATGGTGCAGGAGTCCCACTCCGTGGCGCCCTTGTTCGAGGAGCTGGGAATCGATGCGGCCGGCAAGTCCGGCACCGGCGAGAAGCAGGATCAGAACGACACGGCATGGTTCGTGGCCTACGCCCCCTACAACGATCCGAAGTACGTCGTGGCCTGCGTGGTGGAGCAGGGCGGCGGCGGATCGGACACCGCGGCGCCGGTGGTGGCCGAGGTCATGGGCGCGCTCATGGACTGCGCCGCCGGCACGTCCTCGGTGAAGCCGGAGCGCATCTCCGGCTCGCCCGGCGAGTCCGTCGCCATCGCCAACGACTCCGGCGGCCGTGAGGACTAGCATGGCCCAGCAGCTTCCCCAAATCCACTCGGTTCACTCCAGCCAGCGCCGACCGGCCCACGGCTCGGCGCGCCCGGCTGCGCCCTCGCTGCTTGCGCGCGTGCCCTGGGGCTTCCTCGCCGTCATCGCGGTGCTCGTCGCCTACGGTCTCGTGGTCTGCTGGTCGGCGGTGCAGGGGGACGCCGACTACAACTTCAGCCGCCAGCTGCAGGGCGTGGCCGTGGGCCTGGTCGCCATGGTGGCCCTGTGGGCCTTCGACTACCGGCGCCTTTCGAACCTCACCACGGCGCTGCTCGTCATCAACGTGGTGCTCATCCTTCTGCCCCACATCCCGGGCCTCGGCACCGACGCGGGCATGGGGGCCAAATCCTGGATCAAGATCGGCATGCAGGTGCAGCCCGGCGAGTTTGCGAAGGTCACGGTGGTGCTCTTCGCCGCGAGCCTTCTGGCCCGCTACCAGGGCACGCTGGACGATTGGCGCGAGTACTGCAAGGTGCTCGGGATGCTGCTCGTTCCGTTCGCGGCCATCATGACCCAGCCGGACTTGGGCACGGGGCTGGTGTATATGGCCATCTCCGCGGTGGTGCTCGTCATGGGAGGCGCCAAGGGGCGCTACCTGCTCATCACGCTCATCGCCGGCATCGTGGCCATCGCGGCGGTGTTCGCCGTCGACGAGCTGCTGAAGTACCAGCAGTCCGACGGCACGTGGGAGTACCGCCTCCTGAAGAACTACCAGCGCAGCCGCCTGCTCGTGTTCCTGAACCCCGAGGGGGACCTTTCCGGCGACGGCTACAACCTCGCCCAGGCCAAGATCGCCATCGGCAGCGGCGGCCTGTTCGGCAAAGGCATCGGGAACGCCACGCAGTCGACCCACGGCTTTCTGCCCGAGGCCCCCACGGACTTCATCTTCTGCGTTCTGGCCGAGGAGTTCGGGTTCGTGGGCGTCATGGCGCTCATCGGCCTGTACGCCCTGCTCATCGTGGCGTGCCTCTCCATCGCCCGGCGCGCCGACAACCTCTTCGGCATGCTCATCGTCATGGGCGTCATCGGCATGTGGCTCTTCCAGATTTTGGAGAACATCGGCATGGACTGCGGCCTTATGCCCATCACGGGCATCCCGCTGCCCTTCGTCAGCTACGGCTCCTCGTTCATGGTCGTGAACTTCGCGCTCATCGGGCTCATCGGCTCGGTGTACTCCCATACGTCCACGCAGTCCGGCTTTGCCCGGACTCCCTCTCACGGAAGGAAGGCTTCATGAATCTTCCCCTCGATATCCCCGCCCTCCTGAAGGCGGCCACCGATATCGACGAGGCGCGCAATACGCCTCTGGCGGTGTCGGTCTACATCGACGAGACGGCTCCGGGCGACGTGGTGGGCCACGTGCGCAGCGCCTTTGCGAGCGCGGGAGCCAAGACCCGGGTGACCATCGGGTATCTGGACGACAACCTGCTCGCCGAGCCCTACGGGGCCGACGACATGGCGGTCATCGTCGCCGGGGATTCGCCCCGCATCGGCGAGCAGGCGGCCCACATCCGCGGCGCCGGCATCCCGGTCATGGTGGCCACCACGGCCCCTCACGCCGTGGCCGCCGCGGCCGAGGCGGCCGGCTGGCCCGTTCCCGAGGGGGACATCGTCGCGCCGAGCATGACCAACCCCACGCCTTTCGGGGACGCCGCCCGGGCTCTGGCGCGCCGCATCACGGCCGGCAGCACCGCCAACGAGGCGCCCGCCGCCGCAGCCGCCGAGGCAGCGGCCGCGGCCGAGGCGGCCATCGAGGACATCGAGCACGCCCTGCCCGTGGCAACCGAGCCGGCCGCCGCCGAGCCCGTCCCGCTGGACGCCGAGGGCGCCTCAACGTTGGATCGTCGCATGGGGGAGTGGATCATCGCCGCCTGCAAGGACAAGCGCCTCGCCTTCGCGCTGGCCTTCCCCTTCGTGCGGCGCCCGCTGTCCTTGGACGCGGTGCGGGCCACCTCGGTGCAGAACGCCGGCGTGGGCGTGGTGGTGTTCATCCCCGGGGCCGACATGCCCATCATGACGCTCAACCAGGCGAAGATGCTGCTGCAGATCGCCGCTGCCTACGGCCAGCCGTTGTCGGCCGAGCGCATCAAGGAGCTGGCGGCCGTCGTGGGCGGGGCGTTTCTGTTCCGCAACATCGCCCGCACGGCCGTCGGCGTGGTGCCGGTGCTCGGCTGGGCCATCAAGGGGGCCATCGGGTTCGCGGGCACCGAGGCCATGGGGCACGCGGCCATCGAGTACTTCGAGGCCGGCGGCGACATCGTCGGCGTGGCATCGGTGGTGCAGAAGGCCCGTGACGAGGCCGTGGAGGCCGCGTCGAAGGCGGCGGCAACCCCCGCCGGCGGCAAGGTGATCGAGGCGGCTCGCGGAGCCGGGGCCTCGGCCTTCCGCGCCCTGCGCGGCAAGGGGAAGGGCGCTGGCAAGGGAGGCGCCCGTGGCTAGGCGCGATCTGTGGCCTCGGGTGGAGCCTTTGCTCTCCCGGGTGGAACGGCCGGCCCGCTACCTGAACCACGAGTGGGGCTCATCGGCGCCGGTGGCCGAGGGGGACTTCGCCTTCTGCATGATCTACCCGGACACCTACGAGTTGGGCCAGGCCAACCAGGCCGTGCGCATCCTCGTGAACGCCGTGAATGCCACTGACGGCATGGGGGCCGAGCGGGCCTTTCTGCCGGCGGTGGACATGGCCGACCTCATGCGCGAGGAGGGCGTGCCGCTGTTCTCCCTGGAGAGTTGCCGCCCCGTGGCCGACTTCGACGTGGTGGGCATCACGCTGCCCCACGAGCTGGCCGCCACCAACGTGCTGGAGACGCTGGACCTCGCCGGCATCCCGCTGCGCACCGCCGACCGCGCCGAGGGCGACCCCATCGTGCTGGCCGGCGGCCCGTGCGCCTACAACCCGGAGCCCTACGCGCCGTTCTTCGACGTCATCTTGGTGGGCGAGGGGGAGGAGCAGCTGCCCGAGACGCTGGCGCTCATCCGCGAGCTGCGCGCATCCGGCGCGCCCCGGGCCGAGATCCTGCGCGAGGTGGTGCGGCGCGTGGGCGGCGCCTACGTGCCGAGTCTGTACCGCTGGCGCAGCGATGAGGAGGCCCAGGCGGCCGGCAGCTGGGCGGAGCCCCTGTTCGACGATGTGCCATGCGTGGTGCACAAGCGCGTCTTCGAGGGTTTCGCCGACAGCCCGGCGCTCGAGCCCATGATCGTGCCCTATACGGAAGTGGTGCACGACCGGCTGAACGTCGAGATCCTACGCGGCTGCGCGCGGGGCTGCCGCTTCTGTCAGGCGGGCATGATGTACCGCCCGGTGCGGGAGCGCTCGGCCGACAACATCGTGGACGCCGTGGCCCGGGGCCTCGCCGAGACCGGCTACGACGAGGTGAGCCTGACGTCGCTCTCCTCCACGGATCACTCGCAGATCGCCGAGATCCTCTCGCGGGTGAACGCCGACTGCGCCGGGGCCGGCGTGCGCGTGAGCGTGCCCTCCCAGCGCCTGGACGCCTTCGGGGTGGAGATGGCCGAGCTCGTGGCCGGCCAGAAGAAGGGCGGTCTCACTTTCGCGCCGGAGGCCGGCACCCAGCGGCTGCGCGACGTCATCAACAAGAACGTCACCGAGGACGACCTGTTCGCCGCCATCGATGCCGCTTTCACCGCCGGCTGGCGCCGCTGCAAGCTGTACTTCATGGTGGGGCTGCCCACCGAGACCGACGACGACATCAAGGGCATCGCGAGTCTGGCCCAGCGCGCCTACGACCGCGCCAAGGCCGCCGTGCCGGCCGACCAGCGTGGCAGCGTGCGCATGAGCGTGTCCTGCGCGGTGTTCGTGCCCAAGGCCCAGACGCCCTTCCAATGGGACGGCCAGATCTCCCCGGAGGAGACGTTGCGCCGCGTGGGGCTGCTCAAGCGGTCGGTGAAGTACAAGGCGGTGGACGTGCACTACCACGATCCCGCGACGTCGTTCGTCGAGGCGGTCATGAGCCGCGGCGGCCGCGAGGTGGCCGACTGGGTTGAGGCCGCCTGGCGCCGTGGCGCCCGCTTCGACGCCTGGACGGAGCTCTTCAACGAAGAGGCGTGGACGGGCGCCGCCGAGGAGCTGGGGCTTGATCCCGCCGCGATCGCCCAGGCCGAGTTCCCGACCGGCTACGTGCTGCCCTGGGCGCACATCACCGCCGCGGTCTCGCCGAAGTTCCTCGCCCGGGAGCGGGAGCGCGCCGCTGCCGGCATCACGACGCCGGACTGCACCTTCGAGAACTGCTCCGCCTGCGGCGCCTGCCCCACGCTAGGCGTTGACATCGAGCTGCAGCAGGAGCGCGAGGGCAAGGAAGCGGCCCCGGCGCGCAACCCGTACCGCACGGTGAAGGAGGCGATCCGATAATGGCCGATCCCCGTTTGTTCCGCCTGCGCGTCACGTTCCGCGAGACTGGCCGCCTGGCCATGTTGTCGCATCTGGAACTGGCCCGCGCCCTCGAGCGCGCCGTGCGCCGGGCGCAGCTGCCCTTCGCGGTGAGCCAGGGCTTCTCGCCGCATATGCGCATCGCCTTCGGGGCGGCTCTGCCCGTGGGGGTGGGAGGCACCGCCGAGATATTCGATCTGTTCCTCACGGACTACGTGCCGGCGCCCCGTGCCCTCGCGGCGTTGCAGGAGGCGAGCCCTGCCGATCTGTATCCGATCGAGGCGCGCTATATCGAGGCGCGGGACGCCGCCGCCAGCGTGGCGCTGCCGGTGAGCACCTACGAAGTCGTGCTCTCCGAGGCCCCGTGCGCCGTCGTGGTTCCCGAGGCGATCACCGTCGTGCGCAAGAAGAAGGAGAAGACGCTCGTGCCGTCCGACTTTCTTGTAGGGCCGGTGTCCCTGGACGGCGCCACGGTGCGCTTTTCTCTGGAGGCCAAGCCCACGGGATCCTTGCGCGCCGACGCCTTCGCCCGCGAGCTCGTCCGCGAGACCGTTGCCGCCGGTCACGCGACCGAGATGCTGCGGCCGATCACCTTCCTCCGCATCGACCAGCGCGCCGCCGAGGGGATTTAGCCCCGCAAAATGGCTTGGAAATCACGAAAGTTCGGCCGAAAGAGCGAAAATCGGGCTTCGTTGTAATACAGAACCGGATGTTTCCCCAGCTGGTGTATTACAAAAGGGCTTTCAAGAGCTTGGCATGCCCGATCTTTCGTCATTTCCAAGCCATTTCAGGCAAAGGAGGGGCGAAAAACGGCGCGATTGCCGATCTTTCGTTGTTTTCAAGCCAACGCGGGCAAATGAAGGTATGATTTAAGGGTTGGAAGTTGAAAGGAAGACCCATGGACGATTGCCTGTTCTGCAAAATCGTGTCCGGCGAGATCCCGTCGGCCAAGGTGTACGAGGACGATGTGTGCTACGCCTTCGACGACATCGAGCCCGAGGCGCCGGTGCACACCCTCATCGTGCCGAAGACCCACTACGACAACTTGGCCGCCGGCGTGCCGGCCGAGGTCATCGGGCATATGATGAGCGTCGTGCCGGAGGTGGCGCGTTTGAAGGGCGTCGGCGAGTCCGGCTACCGCACCGTGGTGAACACGGGCCCCGACTCGGCGGCCACGGTGAATCACCTGCACATTCACGTGCTCGGAGGCACCAAGATGGGCCGCTTCACCTTCGAGGGCTCCTTCCGCGAGGCGCAGTAGGAAAAATTCTCGAAAAAGGGGCTTGTGCGTAAGATCGATTCTGCTAAACTATACGGGCTGCTGAAACACGGGGTGTTAGCTCAGTTGGTTAGAGCGCCGGCCTGTCACGTCGGAGGTCGCGAGTTCGAGTCTCGTACATCCCGCCATTTTCAGCACGACACCATTCGGGGTGTTAGCTCAGTTGGTTAGAGCGCCGGCCTGTCACGTCGGAGGTCGCGAGTTCGAGTCTCGTACATCCCGCCATTCGAAACTTAATCGCCGTCCTTCGGGGCGGCGATTTTGCTATGGCGAGTATCTGCCCCTCGGGGCGGGGTTTCGGCGTTTCGGGGAGGAGGGCGGCAACGGGAACCGGGGGCGATGCTAGAATTTGTCGTGGAAAACGATGACCCCGAAGGTGAGGGGAAGCTATGATCTGCGATAACGTTCTGGAAGCCGTGGGATCGACGCCGCTCGTGCGGCTGCGGCGCATGACCGGGCCCGATGACGCCCAAGTGCTCGTGAAGTTCGAAGCGGTGAACGTGGGCGGATCGGTGAAGACGCGTACGGCGCTGAAGATGATCGAGCGCGCCGAGGAGCGCGGCGAGCTTAGCCCCGATTCCATTATCGTGGAGCCCACCAGCGGCAACCAGGGCGTGGGGCTCGCGCTCGTGGCGGCCGTGAAGGGCTACGCGGCCCGCATCATCATGCCGGACTCCTGCTCGGTAGAACGCCGGCACATCATGGAGCATTACGGGGCCGAGGTGATCTGCGTCCACGACGAGGGCGACATCGGCGCGTGCATTGAGGAGTGCATCGCGCTTGCCCAGAAGATGGCCGCGGAAGATCCGCGCGTGTTCGTGCCCCAGCAGTTCGTGAACCGCGACAACCTGGCGGCCCATGTCGATGGCACGGCCGCGGAGATCCTCGCCGACGTGTGTGCGGCCGGCATCGCCATCGACGGCTTCTGCTCCGGGTTTGGCACGGGTGGCACCATCACCGGCATAGGCTCCGAGCTGCGCGCGGTCTTCCCCAAGGTGCAGATCTGGGCCGCCGAGCCCGAGCATGCCGCACTGCTCTCGGGCGGCGCCATCGGCACCCACGTGCAGATGGGCATCGGCGACGGCATCCTGCCCGCCATCATGGACACCGCGCTCATCGACGAGATCGTCGTGGTGACCGACGAGGAGGCCCTGGCGTGCGCGCGGCGCCTCGCCCGAGAGGAGGGGCTGTTTGCCGGCATCTCCTCGGGCACCAACGTGGCGGCAGCTCTGCGGTTGGCCCGCAAGCTCGGCCCGGGCAAGACCGTGGTGACGCTGGCCCCCGATACCGGCGAGCGCTACTTCTCCACGGTGCTGTTCGAGGGGGAGTGAGGCAGCGCGAAGTGGTTGCGGCGGCATCGGATGAGCCCCGCCTTCTGCATGCGGGACAGCTCCGCCGATAGCGCGCTGCGATCCACCCCCAGGTAGTCGGCGAGCTGCTGGCGGTTGAAGGGGATGTCGAACTCGCGGGTGCCGGTGCGCTCGGCCTCATTGGAGAGGTAGGCGAGCACTTTGCCGCGGATGGACTTGGGCGCTACGTGAAAGATGCGGCGCGAGAGGGCGAGGCTCTGCCGAGCGATGGCGGCGATCATGTTGCGGGCCACGAGGGCGTGGTGGTCGCAGCGGCACGAGCAGGGGCCGACCACCTTCGCGAGATTCAGGAAGAGGACGGTGCAGTCCTGGTCGGCGACGACGTCCACGAGCAGCGGCTCGCCGGCGGCGGCGTAGGCCTCGCCGAACATGGCACCGGGCCCGCGCATGCCCACGACGCTCACGTTGCCCCAGGGGTCGACGTGCTCGATGCGGACGCGCCCCGTGAGCACGATGCCGGCAGTGGACACCGAATCCCCCATATGATGGATGCGCTCGCCCTGGGCATAGCGGCGCTCATGGGCATCGAGACAATCGAGCATCGCGCCGACCTCCTGCGATGCCACGCCCGAAAACAGCGGCGTTCCAGCCAGGAAGGCGTTTCGTTCCATGGGTCAACCTTTTCATTGAAGGAAGCTTCGTTTGTTGTGATTACAACATACAATGCCCTGCCGTGCCAGTACCTTCACAACAGCGGCGCAACGGTGCCGTCTATCTACTGGAACACGGCCGCAAGGGCCGCGACCCGAAAGGGAGTGTCTATGGCGACAGAGCAAATGTTTTGCTTCCAATGCGAGCAGGTGGCGAAGTGCGAGGCCTGCACCGGCGGCGCCGGCGTGTGCGGCAAGCCGGCCGATGTGGCCGATGCCCAGGACGCGCTGACCGGGGCGATGATCGCCCTGGCCCGCACGGCCCGGGAGGCCGGCGTCAAGAACGACCGTATCTGCGATTTCATCGTGGACGGCCTGTTCACCTGCATGACCAACGTGAACTTCGACGGGCAGGCCGTGACCGCGCTTAAGGACGCAGTGCGCGTCGAGACGGCCGCCGTGGCCGCCGCGGCCGGCATCGAGCCGGTCTCCGACTACGACGTCGACCAGATCTGGGGCGACGACGAGGACATCCGCTCGCTCAAGTCCCTCGTGCTGTTCGGCCTGCGCGGTACGGCGGCCTACGCCTACCACGCCCGGGTGCTGGGCTACCGCGACGCGACTGTCGACGAGTTCTTCGCCGACGCCCTGGCGCAGCTGGCCGAGCCGGGCTCGGTGGACGCGCTTCTGCCCCTGGCGCTGAAGGTGGGCGAGGTGAACCTCGGCTGCATGAGGCTGCTCGATGAGGCCAACACGGGCACCTACGGCACGCCGGAGCCCACCACCGTCGCCATGGAGGTGGAGCCGGGCCCGTTCATCGTCATCTCCGGCCACGACCTGCACGACCTGAAGCTTCTGCTGGAGCAGACCGAGAACACAGGCGTGAGCGTCTACACCCACGGCGAGATGCTGCCGGCCCACGCCTATCCGGAGCTGAAGAAGTACCCGCAGCTCAAGGGCAACTTCGGCACCGCATGGCAGAACCAGAAGAAGGAGTTCGACGGCGTGCCCGCGGCCTTCCTGTTCACCACCAACTGCCTCATGCCTCCCAAGGAGAGCTACGCCGACAACGTGTTCACCACGGAAGTCGTCGCCTTCCCCGGCTGCACGCATATCGGCCCCGACAAGGACTTCGGCCCGGTTGTCCAGAAGGCGCTGGAGCTGGGTGGCTACGACGAGCCCCACACGATTCCCGGCATCAACGGCGGCACGACGATGACCACGGGCTTCGCCCAGGGCACGGTGCTCTCCGTGGCCGACACGGTGGTGGACGCGGTGAAGAGCGGCGCCATCAAGCACTTCTTCCTCGTCGCCGGCTGCGACGGCGCGCGCCCGGGCCGCAACTACTACACCGAGTTCGTGAAGGCCACCCCCGACGACACGGTGGTGCTCACCCTGGCCTGCGGCAAGTACCGCTTCAACGACCTCGATCTAGGCGAGATCGGCGGCCTGCCGCGCCTCATGGACATGGGCCAGTGCAACGATGCCTACAGCGCCATCCAGGTGGCCGTAGCCCTGGCCGAGGCCTTCGACTGCGGCGTGAACGACCTGCCGCTGTCCATGGTGCTGTCCTGGTACGAGCAGAAGGCCGTCTGCATCCTGCTCACGCTGCTGCACCTGGGCATTCAGAACATCAAGCTCGGCCCCACGCTGCCGGCCTTCGTGAGCCCGGGCGTTCTCGACGTCCTCGTTGAGAACTACGGCATCGCCCCCATCACCACCCCGGAGGCCGACCTCGCGGAGCTTCTGGGCGAGTAGCGCCGAGCACAGAACGAGGAGCCCCGAGAGATCGCGCGAGCGCGACGCGATGCGAGGCAAACGGAAGGCGGCGACCGACGGAGGTCGTCGCCTTCCGTTTGCCTTCCATGGTTCACGAAGAGTCGGCCGCCATTTTGTGGCGCCACTCGGTACTTACCGAGAGAGGAGGACGTGGGGGTTCCGGCTATACTAGAGCGCCAACAACTCCAGGATGAGCTGGCAGCGGGTGCCGATGGGGAGCTTGTTGGCGTCCAGGAAGGCGCGCAGGTCGGCGCGGGCCACAGTGAAGGGCTCGATGAGCTCGGCGCTGTCGGGGCGCGGCTGGCCGCCCGGCTCCACCTGGGCGAAGACCACCTGCACGTTCTCCTCGGTAAGCCCCGTGGACGAGAAGCCGGGTTGGGGCAGCGGGCGCACCGCCGGGATGATGTCGTCGCGCAGGCGGTAGCCGGTCTCCTCGGAAAGCTCGCGGGCGACGGCCTCTTCCAGCGTTTCGCCGGCGTCGATGAGGCCGGCGGGCAGCGACACGCACCAGCTGTTCAGCGGATAGCGGAACTCTCGCTCCAGAAGCACCGAGCCGTCGGGCAGAAGAGGTACGATGCACACGGCGTCGGGGGTGGGCGCGCCGGTGCTCCCCAGGGCTTCCAGAGCGGCGGCGTAGCGGTCGGGCCCCTTGCGGGAGACGCCCTCGTAGGTGTAGGGGCGCCCGTCGGGCAGCGCGTAGTGCAGGTGGTACTTGTTGATCCAGCCGGTGGAGACGGCCTCGACGGATTCCAGGGCCGGGGTAGGGGGCAGCGGCGCGCCCGACTCTTCCGCGCTTGCCGTGCTCCCTGCGTCCATCGCGCCTTCCGCTTCTTCTTTCGCCGCCTTCTCCAGAGCCACGGCGCGGGCCACTTCGGCCTCGGTGTCGCGGACGTGCAGAAGCCCGTTGGCCGTGAAATCGTCAGTGTGGAGGAGCTGGATGCCCACGGCCTCCATGTCCGCCAGGTTCGCCTCCTGCACCTCGGGGGTGCGCGAGGAGGTGGCATCTCGCAGGACGGCCACGTTGAAGCCGAGCGCGAGACCGTCGTAAGCTGTCGAGCGCGCGCAGTTGGGGGTGGTGGTGCCGGCGAGCACGATGGTGCCAATGCCCTGTTGGCGCATCGTGGCGGCCAGCTCGGTGCCGAAGAAGGCCGACCAGCTCGGCTTCACAACGACGGGCTCGCCAGGGGCCGGCGCCAGCTCGGGCGGGCACGCAAGGCTTTTGGGATCGGCGCTGGAGAGCGGCCGGCCCCCTTCCGCCCATGTCTCCCAGCGCACGGCCTCCACATCGCTGCCGTCGGCGGCGTAGGCGCGCCGCACGTGGAAGACGGCGAGACCGTGCGCGCGGGCGGCGGCAAGGGCGCGGGCGCAGGCGGGCACCGTGGCGGCCGCGCCGGTGATGCACAAGGGCGAGGCGGCGTCGATGAATCCGTTCTGCATATCGATGAGCAGGAAGGCGGCGCGGGCTGGTTCTATCACGGCAACTCCTTAAACTTCGCGGTAGGTTCGCTCCATTGTAGTACTATGGAAGGCGAATCAGGCGAGGCGTTGCCAATCCATCGCCTTGCCCCCTCGACGAAAGGAATCCCATGATCGGACTTGCTATCATCATCGTCCTCTTGGTGCTGCTCCTGCCCCAGGCGCTGTTCATCGTTCCGCAGCAGAACGTCTACATCATCGAGCGGCTGGGCAAGTTCAACCGCACGGTGGGCGCGGGCCTGAACCTCAAGATCCCGTTCTTCGAGACCATCGCCGCCAAGGTGGACATGCGTACCCGCCAGGAGCAGTTCGGCATCGACGCGAAGACCCGCGACAACGTGACGGTGACCATGGCCATCGCCGCCCAGTACCGCGTGAGCGCCCAACCGGCGTCCCAGGGGCAGCCCTCGGGCGTGTGGCGCAGCTACTACATGTTGGCCAACCCCACGGCCCAGATGCGCTCCTACCTCATCGACGCCCTGCGCTCCAGCGTGCCGCAGTACACCCTCGACGAGGTGTTCGACAAGAAGGACGCCATCGCCTCGGATGTGAACCAGACGGTCTCCGGCCTCATGGTGGCCTACGGCTACGACGTGGTGAGCACGCTCATCACCTCCATCGATTTGCCCGCCGACGTGGAGCAGTCCATGAACCGCATCAACTCCGCCCAGCGCGAGAAGGAGGCCGCCCAGTCGCTGGCCGAGGCCGAGCGCATCAAGGTGGTCACCGAGGCCCGCGCCCGCGCCGAGGCCATGGAGCAGGCCGGTCGCGGCATCGCGGCCCAGCGCAAGGCCATCGCCGACGGCATCTCAGAGTCGCTCGCGGTCATCAAGAGCTCCGGCGTGTCGGCGGCCGAGGCAAACCAGCTGTTCATCTTCACCCAGTGGACCGACATGATGAGCGAGTTCGCCCGCAACGGCCGCCAGTCCACCGTGGTGCTGCCGAGCGACTTCACGGCGACGGCCTCCATGTTCGAGCAGATGCTCGTGGCCCAGGAGACGGAAGGCGACGACGAGTTCGTCATCGTGGAGGAAGAGGAGAAGTAGCTCCTTCGTCACACCGCTTCGAGCTTCCGTGTGCCGTTCGTGGACTTTCCCAGAAAGGCGCGATAATTTCCCTTGCGCCGAGGGTATAGGGGCGATATACTGTCAAATCGCGTCCAAACGAGAAATGATGCAAGACCATTTAGAAGTATAGAGTAGGAAAAGGCAATGGATATCATTCGCGCTATTGAGCAGCAGCAGATCAAGCAGGACCTCCCCGAGTTCCACGTGGGCGACAACGTGAAGGTTCACTATCGCATCACCGAGGGCAACCGCGAGCGTATCCAGGTGTTCCAGGGCGACGTCATCCGCCGTCAGGGCGAGTCGGTTCGCGAGACCTTCACCGTGCGCAAGATCAGCTTCTCCATCGGCGTGGAGCGCACCTTCCCCGTGCATTCCCCGAAGATCGAGAAGATCGAGGTCACCCGCAAGGGCGATGTGCGCCGTGCCAAGCTGTACTACCTGCGCAACAAGGTGGGCAAGGCCGCCAAGATCAAGGAGAAGGCGTTCCGCTAGGCCTTATCTTTTGTGTTTGCGAGGGCTCCTTCGGGGGCCCTTTTTCGTATTCTTCGCCGGTGGGAAGGAGCCCGAGGTGATTGATCTGACCGTCCCCGAGATCCGACGGAAGCTGCAGGAGGCCGACTCGGCCGCCTTCGCCGTGTTGGAGCGGTCGCTTGTGGCCGACACGCGCAAGGGCGTGCGGGCTGCCGTGGAGGTGGCGCGGCGCCGACTTGAGGCCGAGGCCGCCGAGGCGGCGCGCCTGGCGGGGATGTACGCGTTCGAGCGGGAGCTCGCCGCCGAGCGTGGAGGGTCGGTGGTCATCGGGCTAGACGAGGTGGGACGGGGGCCCTTGGCAGGACCTTTGGCCGTGGGGGGCGTGGTGCTGGATGCGGACGACCCCATCGCCGGGCTCAACGACTCCAAGCAGGTGAGGCCGGAGGACCGCGAGGTCATAGCCGACGAAGTGCGCCGGCACGCCCGGGCGTGGACGGTGCAGTACGTGGAGCCGGCCGACATCGACCGGGTGGGCATGACGGCGGCCCTGCGCCAGGCCTTCGCCGCCGCCATCGCCGAGGTGGAGGCCCAGGGCGTCGCGGTGGACGTCGTTCTTCTGGACGGCAACCCGCTGCATCTTGATCCGCGGGAGGTGAACGTCGTGAAGGGGGACGGGAAGTGCGCCTCCATCGCCGCCGCGTCGCTCGTGGCCAAGGTGGCGCGCGATCATGTGATGGAGGCCTATGCCGAGCAGTACCCCGGCTACGGCTTCGAGTCGAACAAGGGGTACGGCTCCGAGGGCCATATGGCGGCCATCCGCGAGCGGGGGCTTTGTCCCATCCACCGGCGCAGTTTCTGCTCCTTCGCCGCCCAGGAGAGCCTGTTCTAGGGATTTTGCGACGTCGATGCGACGCTAGTGCGACGCTGCTGCGATGCCAGTGCGGTCGGCGCGAGGAACGAAACGGGACATTCCCGCGTCATTTTTACGGTCGTGCTCGACTAAGGTGTGCTCCATCGAGAGGAAAGGAGCGCACCTTATGGCTGCGAGCAGTGAGGCGGGCGTGTTGGAGCGTCCCGCGATTAAGGAGAAGAAGCCCAAGTCCGCGTCGGCGCCCAAACGCAAGGCGAGGGAGGGATCGAGGAAGCGGCGGCCTGCCGACCCGAACGCCCAGGGACGCCGCAACCAGGCGCTGGGGGCGCGGGGCGAGGAGGCGGCCGCGCGGTTCCTCCAGCGCAACGGCTACACCATCCTCGAGCGCAACTGGACCTGTTTCGCCGGGGAGGCCGATATCATCGCCGTCAACGACGAGGCGCTCGTGTTCGTCGAGGTGAAGACGCGCCGCAACGCCGACAAGGGGCTGCCCAGCGAGGCGGTCACCCGGGCCAAGCGCGAGAAGTACGAGCGCATCGCCCTCGCCTACATCCAAGACCATTTCTTCGGCGAGGCCGTGGTGCGCTTCGATGTGGTGGCCATTATCGTGCTCTCCGACGACCGCGCCTTCATCCGGCACCATCTGGGCGCCTATTCGGTGGGTTGAGCCGTGGCGCGGGGTCAATGCGCCGTCATGGGGGCGACGGTTCGCGGCGTGGAAGTGGTGCCGGTGCGGGTCGAGGTGGTCGTTTCCGGCGGCCTGCCGGGCATGGCCATCGTGGGCATGCCGGATGCGGCCATCCAGGAGGCGCGGGAGCGGGTGCGCGCCGCGCTGCGGGCAGCGGGGTTCTCCATGCCGGGGGAGAAGATCGTCGTGAACCTGGCGCCGAGCCATCTGCGCAAGACGGGTTCGGGGTTCGACCTTCCCATAGCCTTGGGCATTCTGGCGGCCACGGGGCAGATCGATCCGGCTTGGGCGCGGGACGCGCTCTACGTGGGCGAGCTCTCGCTGGATGGGCGGGTGCGGCCGGTGGCGGGCACGCTCGCCTGCGCCATCTGCGCCCGGCGCCTCGGGCTGGACTTCGTCTGCGCCGCCGACAGCGATCCGGTGCCCTTAGACGACGTGCGGCTGCTCGCTATGACGTCGCTGGCCCAGGCGGCCCGTGAGGGAGGCGCGGCAGCGATGCTGCCGGCCCACAGGGGGCGGGCGGCCCCGGCGGCCGTCGAGGCGCTCGACTTCGCGGAGGTCGCAGGCCACGAGACGGCCAAGCGGGCCTTCCAGATCGCCGCGGCCGGTGGTCACGGGCTGCTCATGATGGGACCGCCCGGGTCGGGCAAGACCATGCTCGCCTCCCGAGTGCCCACCATCATGCCGCCGCTCTGTCCCGACGAGATGCTGGAGGCGGCCGTGGTCCATTCCGTGGCCGCCGAGCCCATCGATGCCATCATCGCGGGCCAGCGCCCCTTCCGCCATCCGCATCACAGCGCCACGTTGGCCGGGCTCGTGGGAGGCGGCAGCCCCCTGCGGCCGGGCGAGGTGTCCCTGGCCCACCACGGAGTGCTCTTCTTGGACGAGCTGGCGGAGTTCAAAAGCTCGGTTTTGCAGGGTATACGCCAGCCCATGGAGAGCGGATCGGTGATGCTCACCCGGGCCGACGGCAACGTGACCTTCCCGGCGCGGTTCGTGCTCGTGGCGGCCAGCAACCCGTGTCCCTGCGGGTACTTCGGCGACGAGGAGCGGGAGTGTACCTGCACGGTGCCCCAGATCCGGGGCTACCAGAACCGCATAGGCGGACCGCTCATCGATCGCATCGACCTGCATCTGGATGTCCGCCGCATTCGTCCGGCGGAGATTTTGGAACGGAGGCGGGGGACGAGCTCCGCGCAGCTGCGGGAGGGGGTGATGGCGGCCCGGGACTTCGCCTCGTGGCGCGCATCGCAGATGGCCGAGAAGGGGTCTGATGGCTCCATAGAGGCCTTGGCCGACGGGCCGCGCCGCTTCATGATCGCCCAGGCGGAGCTGCACGCCATGAGCGGCAGGGCCATCACGCGCACGCTCGCGGTGGCCCGCACCATCGCCGACCTGGCGGAATCCCAGGAAATCGAGAGCGCGCACATCGCGGAGGCCGTGAACTTCCGCGTGCGCGATGGAATAGGAGGAAAGTGACCGATGCCGGTGAAGGTAATGAGATTGGAAGGGGAGCGCTTCGAGCTTGCCTTGGAGGATTCGCTGTTCCCGAAGGCGCTGAAGAGCATACCCCACCCGCCGGCGCGCCTGTACGGTGTGGGCCGCCCCGGCGCGCTGGCCGAGGGACTGGCCGTCGTGGGTGCGCGGCGCGCGACGCCCTACGGGCGCGGTTGCGCCAAGCGCTTTGCCGCGGCTGCCGCCGAGCGCGGCGTCGCCATCATCTCCGGGGGCGCGCGGGGCTGCGACGCCGTGGCCCACGAGGCGGCCCTGGCCGCGGGCGCGCCCACGGTGGCCTTCCTCGGGGGCGGCTGCAACCAGCTGTACCCGGCGGAGAATGTGGGGCTCTTCCAGCGCATCGTGGCGGCAGGCGGCGCGGTGGTCTCCGAGCACGAATGGGACTTCCCGCCCCAGCCCCACACCTTCCGCGCCCGCAACCGGCTCATTGCGGGGCTCTCCCGGGCCACGCTCATCGTGGAGGCGGGGCTGCCCTCGGGCACGTTCTCCACGGCCGACGAGGCGCTGCTCGCGGGCCGGGAGGTATGGGTGGTGCCGGGGGCCATCACCTCTGCGGCGTCGAAGGGGGCGAACCGCCTGCTGTACCAGGGGGCGCTCCCCATTGTGGACGACGAAGCCTTCGCCGACGCGCTCTTCTCAACCTTCGGTTGTCTGAAGGAGCAGCGGGCCGAGGCTGCGGACGATCGCGGCAAGGCGAGTCAGCCCTATCGCGGCGAGGAGGCTCTGCTCGCGGCGCTGCAAGCGGAGCCTTTGGGCATGGAGGCCCTGCGTCAGTTGGCCGAGGACCATGCTCCGGCTGGCGACACGTTCACCTGGCTCATGATTTGGCTCGCCGAGGCCCAGCGCGACGGGCTCATCGCCCAGTACCCCGACGGACGCTACGGCCCGCATCCGGCCCTGCGGACGGCGGTGTAGGCCATGGCTGTGTCATTAGGGAGAAGCTGGGGCGCCCAAGCGGAATTGACGGGCCTTGCGGCACCGTTGTTTGGTATCCTTTTGCCCCATGAGCAATACGGTAACCATAGTAGGCGCAGGACTGGCGGGCAGCGAGGCGGCCCTGAGCCTCGCCTCGCGCGGAATCTCCGTGCGCCTTGTCGAGATGCGCCCCGCGCATCCGACCGCCGTGCACCATACGGGGGACGCGGCCGAGCTCGTCTGCTCCAACTCGCTCAAGAGCACCAAGCCCGACAGCGCGGCGGGGCTCTTGAAGGCGGAGCTCGCGACTCTGGGATCGCCGCTGATCGCGGCGGCGAAGCGCCATGCGGTGGCCGCGGGCGGCGCGTTGGCGGTGGATCGGGTGCTGTTCTCCCGGGACGTGACGCGCCAGGTGGAGGAGCATCCCCTCATTGCGGTGGAGCGCCGCGAGGCGACGGACATCCCCTCCCTTGCCGCCGGCTCGGACGCGATCGTCTTGGCGAGCGGCCCGCTCACCTCCGATGCGCTCTCGTCGTCGCTTATGGCCCTGACGGGGCGAGACGCCCTGGCCTTCTACGACGCCGCGGCGCCGGTGGTGATGGCGGATTCCATCGACTTCGGGAAGGTGTTTCGCCAAAGCCGCTACGAGGACGCCGGTGCCGGCGGGGACTACCTGAACGCCCCGTTCACCCGGGAGGAGTACGACGCCTTCATCGAGCAGCTTCTCGCGGCCGAGCGCGTCATCGCGAAGGACTTCGAGACCCGCGAGCTGTTCCAGGCCTGCCAGCCCATCGAGGAGATAGCCCGGGCCGGCCGCGACGCCCCGCGCTTCGGCACCCTGAAGCCGGTGGGGCTCACCGATCCGCGCACGGGGCGCCGCCCTTGGGCGGCTTTGCAGCTGCGCGCCGAGGACGCCCACGGCGCCAGCTACAACCTCGTCGGGTTCCAGACCAACCTCACCTTCCCCGAGCAGCGCCGCGTGTTTCGCATGATCCCCGGCCTGGAAGAGGCGGAGTTCGCGCGCTACGGCGTCATGCACCGCAACACCTTCATCGACGCGCCGCGGCTGCTCGACCGTCGTAACCGGCTCGTCACGCCGCAAGCGGACGTCCTCGGCGTCCCCGTCTACGTGGCGGGGCAGCTTGCCGGCACCGAGGGCTACTGCGAGGCCATCCGCAGCGGGCTGCACGTCGCGCTGGCCGTGACCGCCGACCTTGCGGGGATCGCGCTGCCGGAGCTGCCGACGGAGACGGTGTTCGGGGCGCTTCTGGCCTACGCCACGGATCCGGCGACGAAGGACTACCAGCCCATGCACGTGAACTTCGGGCTCATGGCTCCGCTCTCGCCCCCGGTGCGCAACAAGCGCGCCCGCTACCAGGCCTACGCCGACCGCGCCAACGAGGCGCTTGCGGGCTACAAGGAGGCCCTGGCCGAGGCGGGGCTGCTGCCGTGACGGGGCGCAAAGGCGCTGGCGGCGGAAACGCCGCCGACGGGGCGCCGCTGCCCGGCGAAGAGGCGGTGGCGCGGTTCTGCGATCACCTCGCCTCCGAGATGGGCGCCTCGGCCCATACGGTGCGCGCCTATCGCGAGGACATGGAGGCCTACCTGCGCTGGGCGCAGCGGGCGGGCGTCGATCCGCTCGCTCCCACCTACCGCCAGCTGAGGCGCTACCTCGCCGAGCTCGACCAGGCGCGCTACGCCCGCACCACCATCAAGCGGCACCTGTCGTCTCTGCGCACGTTCTTCCGCTGGGCGTGCGTGACCGGTCTCGCCCCGGCCGATCCCGCCAGCGTGCTGTCGGCCCCCAAGGTCGACCGCCGGCTCCCGAAGGTCGTGTCCGACGGCGACGTGGAGCGCCTGCTGGCCGTCTACGGCCCGACCGACGCCGACGGCGCGCCCCGCGAGCAGACGGCGGCGCAGATGCGCGACGCGGCGCTCCTGGAATTCCTGTTCTCCTGCGGCGCCCGCGTCTCCGAGGCCTCCGGGCTCCTCCTTTCCTGGGTGAACTTCCCCGAGCGCGAGGTGAAGGTGTTCGGCAAGCGCGCCAAGGAGCGCATCGTGCCCTTGAGCCGCCGGGGCGCCGAGGCCATGGCCCGCTATCTCGAGAAGGCGCGGCCGGAGCTGCTCGGCGACAGGCAGAGCGACTACTTCTTCGTCAGCAACCGGGGCAACCAGATGAAGCCCGACGGCATCCGCAAGATGTTCAAGCGCGCTCTGGCCGCTGCGGGGTTGGACGAGTCGCTCTCGCCCCATGCCCTGCGCCACTCCTTCGCCACCGACCTTCTGGAGGGCGGCGCCGATCTGCGCAGCGTCCAGGACATGCTGGGGCACGCGAGCCTCACCACCACGCAGATCTACACCCATGTGACCCCGGAGCGCCTGAAGGAGATCCACGGCCTCGCCCATCCGCGCGCGTAAGTCGCCTCCTACGGTTGGGCGCACTGCGGCCGATATGCGCGTAATTTACAAACGGCGAACAGGGGCGTTGCGCGGGGTCATCGGGGCGGTTGCGCCATCGTGACTAGTGGCTTTTTCGGGTCTTCCCCTCCTGTGTTTTGTGCAAGAATCACGGTGACGATCCAGATGGACCGTCGATCGGACGGATTGCGCGGAAGGGAGGAGCCATGAGCCGCAAGAAGGCGAAGATGCTGTTTTGGGCGGCGCTCGTCGTGCTCGCCTACATTCCCTACCTCATGCAGTCCGCCAGCCACGCTGTCATGTAGGTTCCGGATACGCCACAGCGGAAACCCACTCAGGAGCCCTCGGGGGAGAGGGCTCCTTTTGCGCTCGCTGTCGGTTGCGGGGGGGGGCATGACCAGCTGCTCGCGGCGGCCGCCGTCGGCGGCTTTAAGGCGGCGGCGGGCGGCACGGGACTCCGAACCCTCGCGCGGCTTGCGGGGCCGTTTCATCGCTGAGTGGAAAACTCAGCGCAATCCCTTGAATTCCCCTGAAGCGAGGTTCATACTTCACCCACCCTTTCGGGATATCCGTTCCCGAGAGGCAGGCTGGCACATCTCGTTCATACGGAGGAAAGGATGCACAAAGAGGAGCTCACCGACGGGCAGTCCCTGCGCGGGTTCGCGCTCGCCACCATCGCGTTTCTGGCCATTTTCGCCGCCACGGCGATCCCGATTCCCCTCTATGCCGACTACCAGGGCACCATCGGGCTCACCACGGCGGATATCTCCAACACGATGTTCACCTACCTCACCGGCGTGGCCTTGACGCTCTTGCTCGCCGGACGCATCTCCGACGCCTTCGGGCGCACTCCCGTGACCAGCCTCACCCTCATGCTCGCCATCGTCGGCTGCATCATGTTCATGATGGCCGACAGCGGCGCGGCCGTGCTCGCCGCCCGCTTCGTCCAGGGCCTCTCGGCCGGCTTCGGCATGAGCGCCGTGTCCGCTCTCGTCATCGACTGCGTGGGGGAGAAGCACCTCGGCTGGGGGTCCACCGTGGCCAGCTGCGGCGCCATGGTGGGCATCATGATCGGGTCGGTGGCCGTGGGCATCCTCTACGACATCGTGCCGAGCATCGCCGTGCTCTACGGCATCATGATCGTCATCCTGGCCGTGTGCCTGTTCCTCATGCCCGTGGTGCACGAGCCCCTCGACCAGACGCTCTCGCTGCGCGCCGTGATGAGGGTGCGCGTCTACATCCCCACCGACAACCGGCGCCTGTTCGCCGTGGTGGCCGTGTGCTACCTGGCCACCTGGCTCGTCTCCTGCTTCTACCAGTCGTTCTCGGCGCCCATCGCCCAGCAGTGCTTCGGCGAGACCTCGCCTCTGGCCGGGTCGGTCATTCTGGCCCTCATCATGGCGCCGTCGCTTCTCGGCGGCCCCCTCGTGCAGCGCTTCGAGCCCAAGCGCACCCTCGTCGTCTCCATGGCGGCCGTGACGGCCACCACGGCGCTGATGGCGCTATGCGTCCTCATGGGCGCCGAGCTTCTGTTCATGGGCGACTGCGCCCTGTTCAGCTTCGCCATGGGCGTGGCGGTGTCCGTGTCGCTGCGCCTTCTGCTTCTGCGCGTGAGCGTGCTGCGCGTCTCGGCCATCCTCGCCTCGGTGAACCTCGTGGCCTACGCCGGCTCGGCGATCACCGGCGTGGTCTGCGGCATCCTTCTGGAGGCGACCTCCTTCGCCTTCGTGTTCGCCGCCATGGCCGCCGTGCTCGTCGCTGCCAGCCTGTTCGTGGCGGTCTGCCTGCGGGCGCCCAGCGAGAAGAAGAAGGACGGCCGCCTCACGCTGTCCCGTTTTCGGAAGATGAAGGGCATGGGGGAGTCCTCGGCGCCCGAGCCCGCGACGGGGGAGGCCGTTCCCGAGGATGCCTCCGTCGCTGCCCCCGCGCTCATATAACCTGAGCGCTCATCTATGCAAAATCCGTGAACCCGAACAAAAGTTCCCTAAATTGCTAGCCAGCGGCCGCGCGAATCGGTAGAATACGCAGGCGAAACAAGAGAATTCGGCAACGGGCGGCCAGCGCGGCGCCCGTTGCTTCACGTCTGCGAAGGAAATCCAGCCAATGGCCAACGAGATCGTCATCAAAGGCGCCCGCGAGCACAACTTGAAGGACGTCGACCTGACTATTCCCCGCGACGAGCTGGTCGTCATCACGGGCCTTTCCGGCTCCGGCAAGTCCAGCCTCGCCTTCGACACCATGTACGCCGAGGGGCAGCGCCGCTATGTGGAGAGCCTCTCCAGCTATGCCCGCATGTTCCTGGGTCAGATGTCCAAGCCCGATGTGGACTCCATCGACGGCCTGTCGCCGGCGGTGTCCATCGATCAGAAGACCACGTCGAAGAATCCCCGCTCCACCGTGGGCACCACCACCGAGATCTACGACTACCTGCGCCTTCTGTTCGCGCGGGTGGGCGTGCCCCACTGCCCGGAGTGCGGCCGCGAAATCAAGAAGCAGACCACCGACCAGGTGACCGACGACATCCTGCGCCTCGGCGACGACGCCCAGGGCGAGTCGACGAAGGCCATCCTCATGGCCCCGGTGGTGGCCGGCCGCAAGGGCGAGTTCACGAAGCTCTTCGCCGATCTGCAGAAGGAGGGCTTCTCCCGCGTGCGCATCGACGGCGAGATCGTGAAGCTTTCCGGTGAGCCCGTCACGCTGAACAAGAAGATCAAGCACTTCATCGACGTGGTGGTCGACCGCGTCACGCTGAAGGAATCCGCCCAAAGCCGCATCGCCGAGGCCGTGGAGCTGGCCTGCAAGCTGGCGCAGGGCCGCGTGCTCGTGCAGGTGCTCGGGCCGGACGGGAAACCGCTCGGCGAGGCCGGTGGCACCTCCTCGGGCGCCACGGGCGGCCTCGGGGAGGGAGAGCATTTGTTCTCGCTGGCCCTCGCGTGCCCCGAGCACGGCCACTCCATGGACGAGCTGCAGCCCCGCGACTTCTCCTTCAATGCCCCCTACGGCGCCTGCCCCGACTGCCTCGGCATCGGCAGCCGCGATGAGGTGGACCCCTCGCTCGTAGTACCCGACCCGTCCCTCACGCTGAACGAGGGCGTCATCGCGCCGTTCAAGAGCGGCAACTACTACCCCCAGGTGCTGCGCGCCGTGGCCCAGCATGTAGGCACCGACGCCGACACACCGTGGGAGGACATGCCGAAGAAGGCCCAGAAGGCGCTCTTGCATGGCCTCGGCAACGAGAAGGTGCGCGTTGACTACCGCACCGTGGACGGCCGCGACACCTACTGGTACATCGAGTGGGAGGGCGTGCTCGCCGCGGTGAAGCGCCGCTATACCGAGGCCCAGTCCGACGCCCAGCGCGAGAAGCTGTCGGCCTATTTCGCCACGGTGCCCTGCGAGACCTGCGGCGGCAAGCGCCTGAAGCCGGAGGTCCTCGCGGTCACGGTGAACGACAAGTCCATCCACGACGTCACGGAGATGTCGGCGGCCGAGTCGCTGGCGTTCTTCGAGGGGCTGCACTTCACGGGCCAGGCGGCGGTCATCGCCCTGCCCATCGTGAAGGAGATCCGCGAGCGGCTGCGCTTCCTCGTGGACGTGGGCCTGGACTACCTCACGCTGGAGCGGGCCACGGCCACGCTCTCCGGCGGCGAGGCCCAGCGCATCCGGCTCGCCACCCAGATCGGCGCCGGGCTCATGGGCGTGCTCTACATTCTGGACGAGCCCTCCATCGGGCTTCACCAGCGCGACAACGAGCGGCTCATCGCCACGTTGGAGCGCCTGCGAGACTTGGGCAACACCGTGGTGGTCGTGGAGCACGACGAGGACACCATCCGGGCGGCCGACTTCGTGGTGGACATGGGCCCGGGCGCCGGCGAGCACGGAGGCCACGTCATCGCGGCGGGGACGCCGGCGGAGGTCATGGCCACGGAGGGCTCCGTCACGGCCGACTATCTGTCGGGGCGCCGCCGCATCGCGGTGCCGGAGGCTCGCCGCAAGCCGGGCCGCGGCACGCTGAAGATGACTGGCGCCAAGGAGAACAACCTGCAAAACGTCACGTTGGAGGTGCCCATCGGCACGCTCACCGTGGTCACGGGCGTCTCCGGGTCGGGAAAAAGCTCCCTTATCACCGACACGCTGGCGCCGGCGCTCGCCAATCGGTTGAACCATGCCCACCGTCGCACCGGGCCCTACCGCAAGATCACGGGCCTGGAGAAGCTCGACAAGGTCATCAACATCGACCAGAGCCCCATCGGGCGCACCCCGCGATCGAACCCGGCCACCTACATCGGACTGTGGGACGACATCCGCGCGCTGTTCGCCAGCACGGCCGAGGCCAAGGCCCGCGGTTACGCGCCGGGGCGCTTCTCCTTCAACGTGAGCGGCGGCCGTTGCGAGGCCTGCAAGGGCGACGGCCAGATCAAGATTGAGATGCACTTTCTGCCCGACGTGTACGTACCCTGCGAGGTCTGCAACGGCGAGCGCTACAACCGCGAGACGCTGCAGGTGACCTACCGCGGCAAGAACATCTCCGAGGTGCTCGACATGACCGTTGAGGACGCCCTGCACTTCTTCGAGAACATCCCGGGCATCAAGCGCAAGCTGCAGACGCTTTTCGACGTGGGTCTCGGCTACATCCGCCTGGGCCAGCCGGCGACCACGCTTTCCGGCGGCGAGGCCCAGCGCGTGAAGCTCGCCAGCGAGCTGCAGAAGCGCCAGTCCGGCAAGACCTTCTACATCCTGGACGAGCCCACCACGGGCCTGCACTTCGAGGACGTGCGCCAGCTGCTCGAGGTGCTCCAGCGCCTCGTGGACGCCGGCAACACGGTGCTCGTCATCGAGCACAACCTGGATGTCATCAAATGTGCCGACCACATCGTGGACTTGGGCCCCGAGGGCGGCGACCGCGGTGGCACCATCGTCGCTCAGGGCACGCCTGAGGAGGTGGCCGAGGTGGAGGGCTCTTACACCGGCTACTTCGTCAAGCGCATGCTGGAGGCCGACCGCCAACTGGCCTCCCGTTAAGCGTCCGGCCCTATCCCGTAGGGGCAGACCTTGGTCTGCCCTCCCGAGTGGAATAGTCTCGCTCGGAAGGGGCGACCAAGGTCGCCCCCTACGGGAATCCTGCAGCGATCAAGGTCGCCCCCTCCGGAGAGGGAATATGGAACCTCGTGCCCCGTCGCGCCCATGCGGCGGCGCTTCGGTATAATTTCCTCCATGAAGAAGCGTACCCGCGAAAAAGTCGCCCTGCTCGTGTTCGCGCTGCTCGTCGTGCTCGGCGGCAGCGTGCTTCTGCGCTACTTCGAGACGGGCCGCTCCTTCAATATGGCCGCCACGGCCGTGGACGACGCCTTCGGGCAGATGTCCGGATATACGGCCATCGTCTTCGACGGCACCTACGACGTCCTGGACGCGCTGCGCCCCACGAAGCTCCCCTCGGTGGGCGGGGGCGCCGAGGAGCGTCCCGAGACGCTGGGCGAGATGGTGGCCGCCGAGCTGGCGCGGTTGCCGCTGTCCATGCGCGAGCGGCCCGTGTACGCCTCGGACGTGCGCTCGTTCTACGAGGAGAAGGGCGCCGGCGTCCTCACGCTGAACGTGGACGACCTCGCCCGCTACGAGAAGCCGCGCATCCTCATGGCCGGCGACCGCAAGATCGGCGTCGTGGCCGTGGACTACTACGCCTCGGCTCGTCAGCTGAAAAAGCTGCACGACGAGCTCGCCTCCGCCGGCGCCGAGTCCTTCGTGTGCCTCGTGCCGCGCCTGAGCTGCCTTGCGAGCACCGACGACTTCAACGTGGTCATCGTCACCGACGACGACCAGGTCGAGCCCGGCCGCGGCGAGGGCGAGGGAAACGCGCACATCGTCTACGCCCCGGAGCGCGGGCAGGTGGGCGTCGTGCTGCTCACGTCCCTGAACGTCCCCTCCTCGAAGGTGTACGCCTCGCTCTGATAGTATATTTAGGAGGGGTCGGCGGAAGGGCTGTCTCCGATCCGCTTTTTTCGACCCAGTCCAACAGGGGAGGGGTGATTCGGCTGTGCCTGAGTCCATGCAAACGCAGCGTATGCGGAAGCTGATACGAGAAACCTTGCTTGACCTGCTTGATAGCCGGCCTTTGGAGAGGATTTCGGTTATCGATATCGTCGAGGCAGCGCAAATCAGTCGATCGACATTTTATCGCTACTACAAGGACATCTACGAGTTGTTCTATGATTGCGCCCTGGTCTACAACGCAGGCTTAGATCGCAACGAACCTCTGCGCGGCGACGGCCTGTTCTTCGCGAAGCTCTACGAGAACATTAGACGCAGTTTCGAAATGGCGGCCGAACATGAATCGTTCCATCGGGAGGAAATCAGGGTCAAGGCCATGGCTCCGGCCGGGTATCTGGAGTGGAGCATGAGCGATACGAAGGAGCATATTGCGACAGTTCTGAAGGAAATGGGACTTAATGAGGGAATTGTCTCGGTAGCTTCGATTTCGCCGTGACATTTCTGCAGAGCCTGTTCGCTGAATCGCTTAACGACTGGATTGCGCGAGGTCGGTCCGTTCCCATCGACGAGGCTGTAAGTGTTACCATGCTCCTGTACTTTCGCATTGCCCGTTCATTTCGGAAATGCTGCCCCTTGGAGGATTTCGGACATATTCTCTAAATTGTCTCATTGCGACACATATCCAGAAGACTGTCCAGCAGAGAGACACGGGCGCCCCACTGCTCATTGAAGTTCGAAATCGCGCTCGGTACATTACCCTTCGTTGGTTCTCATGCCCAGGAGAAGGAGGGTAATATGGAGAAGATTTCAAGGCGCATGTTCCTCAAGGGCGGTGCATTGTTCGCGGCCGGTGCCGCGGCCACCGCATCGTTGGCCGGGTGCTCTTCGGCCCCGTCCGAGAAGAACGAGAACGTGCCCATGGCTGCTACCAGTCCGGGAGTGGGCTTCGGCGCTGACCAGATCGTGACGATGCACGATGCCGATGTGCTGATCGTGGGCGGCGGCATTGCGGGCCTGACGGCGGCTCGCCGCGTGCTGCAGGAGGGCGGCCGTCCCACCATTGTGGACAAGGGCCTCTACGGTCATTCCGGTGCTTCGGGTATCAACTGGGGTCACTCCGTGTCCACGTACGAGTATGCTGATGAGGAGAAGGTGCTCAACTCTGCTTCAAGCTTGCTGTTCTGCGGTGACGGCGTTATCGATCAGGCTATCTTCATGAACGTGTGCAAGGCATGGCACGATGTCAAGGCGGTGCAAACGAGCGTCCAGATGGGCTGCGTCACCGAGCACCACGAAGATGGTCGATCGGCCAGCGAGGTGGGCCGAGAGGGCCTGAACGACCCAGATGCCATTCCCAATGTTCAGGACGCTGGCTTGTTCCCACGCAACTTCGCGCGCCAGCTGCGCCGCGACGGCGTGCAGGTGTTCGACCGTCATTTCGCCCTCGATGTGCTCAAGGACGATGCGGGAGCCGCGTGTGGTCTGGCCGCCATCGACTTGGAAGCGGGCACGCCGGTGGTGTTCCGCGCCAAGGCCATCATCATGGCAACGGGCAGCTACGTGTGGTTGTGCGGTTGGAACGGTATGACCCCTTACACTCACAGCTCGGCCGACTGCACCGGCGACGGCGTGGCCATGATGCTGCGCGCTGGCATTCCCATGCGCGACATGGAAGAGCTGTGCCAGGACAACGGCCAGTGGTACCCCACGGCCACGCGCCAGTGCATGACGGGTATGGGCGTGGAGTCGCCCGACTACTACCGTGGGTTCAACGCCAACAAGGAGCCGTTCACGGCTCTTATGGAAGAAAATCCCGCCCTATACTTCAACCAAGGCTGCTACATGCGCATGACCTTGCGCGAGATCTACCAGGGTCGTGGCACAGAACATGGCGGCATCCTCGCACTTCTTGACGACATCGAGAAGGAAGAGCGCTATTACCGCCCGTGCAAGTGGAACATGAAGCGCATTTTCGACTGGGATATGCCCCAGTACGTTGAGCTGGTTCCCCAGGCGTGGGAAACCGCCGGGCGCCCCTTCGATCTGAATCCCGAGACCTGCGAAACGATAGTGCCCGGCCTGTTCTTTGCCGGTGGTGCGCCCTTTGTGTGGAACGGCTTTGTGGTGGCCTCGTGCATGGGCACCGGCTGGTTGTCCGGCAAGGGGTCGGCCGACCTTGCACGCGACAAGGATTGGGGTGCCATCAACTGGGATCAGGCCAACAGCATTTTCGACGAAGCCTATGCCTGCTTTGAGAGAGATCCCGGCGAGGGCGTGCGCAGCCGCACCCTCATGCGCAACGTGCAGACCTCGTTCTGGGACGGTATGTACTTCCTGCGCGATGAACAGGGCATCCAGAAGACTATCGACGACCTTCAGCGCATTCTCGACGAGGATATTCCCAACATGTCGCTGGGTGATACCTCCAAGACGTTCAACAACGATTTCCGCTCGGCCCTCGAGGCGCGCAATATGGCGCAAGTGGGCATCGGTGCGGCTCAAGCTGCCATCATCCGCAAGGAATGCCGCGGTACCCACTGCCGCACTGACTATCCGACTCAGGACAATTCCATTGGCTTGGTGAACACGAAGGTTGCCTTCGACGGACGGCAGTGGACAAGCGAGCTGGTGCCCATTGACGAGACCCTGGTGCCCGCTAGCGTCTTGGCGGAGAACATCGGCGTCGTGGGCCTTGAATAGCGGGCAAAAAGGAAGGAGAAGGATATGAGCGATTCCATTACCGCGAAGGTGTTCAAGTTTGACCCCGTTGTTGACAGCGAGCCTCACTACGAGACCTATGAGGTGCCCTGGCTTACCGATGAGGAAGACCCCACCAACAAGATGACCGGAATGCAGGTGCTGCAGTATATCAATGATGAGATCGAGCCTATCAGCTACGACTGCGGATGCATCTATGGGTTATGCGGTCGCTGCTCGATGACTATCGATGGCGAGCCGGGGTTGGCCTGCTGGACCACCTTCGACCGCGGCACATCCCACACCTTCGAGCCGCTGAATGGCCTGCCCATCGTGAAGGATCTCGTGGTGGAGCGCGAGGAGATGGCCAAGCGGTTCGTGTTGGCCGACGCGCGCAACAAGACGGTCGATCCCGTCACCGAGATCAAGGACATCGACTACGATTTGTACTGGAACGTACTCGAGCGCATGAACCTATGCCGCGAGTGCCTGTGCTGTTACGCCAACTGCAACGCCCTTCAGCTGGGCAATGCGTGGGACACCTATTTGGGCCCCGGCGGCATGATGCAGATTGCGCAGCGCTACTATGATCCTCACGACCAGGCGAATCGCGTGGAGCAGGCGGCGTTTTCCGGCGTGTTCGATTGCGTGCAGTGCGGCAACTGTACCACCGTGTGCCCCGCAGCCATTCCCATTGCGGAGACCATAGCGATGCTTCAGCAGGAAGCGGAGAAAGCTGGTCTTAAGCCCGCCGACACCTCGGCTGTTTCCAACCGCATCATGGAATCCATGCAGAACGCGTAGGAACTCATAGTCTGTTGGATGGTTTGGCCGTAAGAGCGGCGGATGTTCTCCCTCCCAGCTCCGCTGCTCGTCCATAGCTTTGCTGTCCCGCTTGCCGTTTTAAGCGACGAGCGGGACGTCTCTTTGTTTCGGCTCAGTTAATTAGTCATCGTTTGGAAATTCTCCGTCCTATAATGCAGCGCGAAGGCGGAGGTGCATCGTGGCACCGCCGCGAGCCCTTTCCGCATAAAGGAGGTTCCTTTGAGCTACGTCGACAACGTCATCGAGCAGGTGAAGGCGAAGAACGCCGAGCAGCCCGAGTTCATCCAGGCCGTCACCGAGGTGCTTCAGTCCCTCGAGCCGGTCATCGAGGCCCATCCCGAGTACGAGCAGGCCGCGCTGCTCGAGCGCATCGTCGAGCCCGAGCGCGTCATCATGTTCCGCGTGCCGTGGGTCGACGATAACGGCAAGGTCCAGGTGAACCGCGGCTTCCGCGTGCAGTTCAACAGCGCCATCGGCCCCTACAAGGGCGGCCTGCGCCTGCATCCTTCCGTGAACCTCGGCATCATCAAGTTCCTCGGTTTCGAGCAGATCTTCAAGAACAGCCTCACCACGCTGCCCATGGGCGGCGGCAAGGGCGGCTGCGACTTCGACCCGAAGGGCAAGTCCGACATGGAGGTCATGCGCTTCTGCCAGGCCTTCATGACCGAGCTGTTCCGCCACATCGGCGCCGACACCGACGTGCCGGCTGGCGACATCGGCACGGGCGCCCGCGAGATCGGCTACATGTTCGGCCAGTACAAGAAGATCAAGAACGTCTTCGAGGGCGTGCTCACCGGCAAGGGCCTTAGCTTCGGCGGCTCGCTCGCCCGCACCGAGGCCACCGGCTACGGTCTGGTGTACCTGGTGGAGGAGTACCTGAAGTGCAACGGCGATTCCTTCGACGGCAAGACGGTCTGCATCTCCGGCTCCGGCAATGTGGCCATCTACGCCACGCAGAAGGCCCAGCAGCTCGGCGCCAAGGTGGTCACCGTGTCCGACTCCACCGGCTGGGTGTACGACCCGGCGGGTATCGATGTCGCGCTGCTCAAGCAGGTCAAGGAAGTGGAGCGCGGCCGCCTCACCGAGTACGCCGCCCGTCGCGAGGGCGTCGAGTACCACGAGGGCCGCGGCGTGTGGGTCACCCCCTGCGACATCGCGCTGCCCTGCGCCACCCAGAACGAGGTGCACATGGAGGACGTCGAGAACCTCGTGAAGAACGGCTGCAAGATTCTCGCCGAGGGCGCCAACATGCCCACCACGCTCGAGGCCACCGAGTACGTGCAGGAGCACGGCATCGTGTTCTTCCCGGGCAAGGCGGCCAACGCCGGCGGCGTGGCCACCTCCGGTCTGGAGATGTCCCAGAACTCCGAGCGCCTCTCCTGGACCTTCGAGGAAGTGGACGCGAAGCTCAAGGGCATCATGGTGAGCATCTTCCACGCCATCGACGACGCTGCCAAGCGCTACGGGCATGAGGGCAACTACGTCATGGGCGCCAACATCGCCGGCTTCGAGAAGGTCGCCAACGCCATGATGGCCCAGGGTATCGTGTAATCGATTCCGTTCACCCTGACGGGGTGAACGGATCTGCCGACGCTGCGAACAACCTGTGAGTCGCATGAAAAGAACCCCCCGTGCTGAACGGGGGGTTCTTTTTACGTGCTAGAATGACGGTGTTCATGCGATGGGGAAGGGGACCGTGGCGATTCACGAAGACATAGCGGCGTTTCTCGCCTCCCATGCGGACGAGGGGTACCGGGCGTTCCAGGCGAAGCTCATCCCGAACATCGACGTGGGTGCTATTGTGGGCGTGCGGACGCCCGAGTTGCGGAAGTTCGCGAAAGGACTCGCCCGGCGGGAAGATGCAGGGGAGTTTCTGGCGGCGCTGCCGCACGGCGCCTTCGAGGAGAATCAGCTGCACTCGTTCGTCATCGCGCAGGAACGTGACTTCGATAAGCTCGTCGGCGAGATCGAGCGCTTCCTGCCCTTCGTCGACAACTGGGCCACCTGCGACCAGCTGTCCTGCCGCGGGCTCGCCGCGAATCCCGATGCCGCCCTGGTGAGGGTGCGAGCGTGGTTGGAAAGCGACCACGAGTACACGGTGCGCTTCGCCATCGGCGTGCTGCTGCAGCTGTTCCTCGACGAGCAGTTCCGACCCGAGTTCTTCGAGTGGGTCGTCGCGGTGTCGCGACCGGAGTACTACGTGAACATGATGCGCGCCTGGTACTTCGCCGAGGCGCTGGCCAAGCAGCCCGAAGCCGCCGAGGCGGCCATCGCCTCCGGCGCCCTCGACGAGTGGACCCACAACAAGGCCATCCAGAAGGCCATCGAGAGCCGCCGCGTCCCCGTCGAGCAGAAGGACCGCCTGCGCGCCATGAAGCGGCGGTCGTAAGCGGGAAGTAGGCTATTTCGTATAACTCGAACTAACGTTCCATGTTATACTGGTCGCCATGGAACGCGAGCGCACATATGTCTGTATCGATTCGAAGAGCTTCTACGCCTCAGTTGAGTGCGTGCGCCGGGGGCTGGATCCTATGACTACGCGGCTGGTGGTGGCCGACCCGACGCGGTCGGAGATGACCATATGCTTGGCGGTGAGCCCGGCCATGAAGGCAGCGGGGGTGAAAAACCGCTGCCGGCTCTACGAGATTCCCGAGGGGATCGACTACATCACGGCCCAGCCGCGCATGACGAGCTACATGGAGGTGTCGGCGGAGATCTACGGCACCTACCTGCGCTACGTGGCCGTCGAGGACATCCATCCGTATTCCATCGACGAGTGCTTCATCGACGCCACGCCCTACCTGGAGCTGTACGACCTGACGGCCCGCGAGTTCGCCGACACCCTGCGCTCGGCAGTGCTCGCGGAGACGGGCATCCCGGCCACCGTGGGCATCGGCCCCAACTTGTTCCTTGCGAAGGTGGCGCTCGACATCTCGGCCAAGCACGCGCTGGACGGGGTGGGCGAGCTCGATGCGCGCTCCTTTCGCGAGAGCATCTGGCGACATCGGCCCATCACCGACATTTGGAACATCGGGCCGGGCATCGCTCGGCGGCTCGCGAAGTACCGGGTGTTCGATTTGAAGGGCGTCGCCGAGATGGATCCGGACGTGCTCTACGGCGAGTTCGGGGTGAACGCCGAGTACCTCATCGATCACGCCTGGGGCGTGGAACCCTGCACCATCGCCGAGATCAAGGCCTACGAACCGGAGAGCTCCTCCATGATGAACGGGCAGATCCTGCCCTGCGGCTACAACTTCGACGACACTCTCATGGTGCTGCGCGAGATGGTGGACGACTCTGTGCTCGATCTGGTGGAGAATCATCTGGTGACCGATCATATATCCCTGCATGTGAGCTACGGGAAGAGCGAGGGCGAGATGGCGGAAGATGCTGGGGGCGATGCGTCGGAGGGCTCCGCGAAGGCCGGGGAGCTCTTCGACGGCGGCCACGGCATCCGCCGTGTCGGCGGCGCTCGCCCGCACGGGGGCGGCTCGCGCAAGATTCCCGAGCGTACGAACTCTTTCGCGAAGCTCTACGGCTATTTGGAGGCGCTCTTTCGGGAGACGGTGGATCCCGCTCGCACTATGCGCAAGATCAGCATCGGTTTTGGCAACCTGGTGGACGCCGATCTGGCCACGGTGGACCTGTTCACCGATGTTGCGGCCGCCGATCGCGAGCGGCGCCGCGCCGAGGCCGTGCTCGCCGTGAAGGAGAAGTTCGGGAAAAACGCCCTCATCAAGGGCACGAGCTTGAAGGAGCACGCGCTCGGTCGCGAGCGGAACACCATGGTGGGAGGGCACCATGGCTAGGGAAGTGGATTTGCTCGCGGGACTCGTATGGGAGGAGGTCGGCGGTGCGGGTGTTCCTGACAAGGGGGTCGCCGTTGGCGGGACGGTCGCCGATGCAGGGGCGGAGGGGCGGCAGGCCGAGGCGTCCTTGGATCCTCCTGTGCCGCCCGACATTGGGCGGCCGCACCCGGATCGTGCCCGCCAGTTCATGCCCTTCGCGGCGCTGCGCGGCTACTACGATCTCGTTCATGCAAAGGAAGTAGTGCCTGAGCCGCGTCGGCCGCTGGCTGACGACGAGGCCCGGGCGCTGGACGGGATTATCGCGAACCTCGTCCGCGGGGACGTGGTGCGCTGCCGCTACTACGAGGACGGCGGCTACCGGGTGGCCGAAGGGGCCGTGAGCCAGATCGACCTTACCTTTCGCGACCTGTGGATCGTGCGCCGTCGCATTCCCTTTTCGGCCATCCAGTCTCTGGAAATGCTGTACCCGGCCGGCTGACCTCCGGGCCGCCGCCTCGGCGGCGGTGTATGATTCCCTCGAGCAACAGGAAGGAACCGTTTCATGAGCAACGAGATCAAGTGCCCCCATTGCGGCGAGGCGTTCACGGTGGACGAGAGCGGCTACGCCGCCATTTTGAACCAAGTGCGCGACCAGGAGTTCCAACGCGAGGTGGACGCTCGCGTGTCTTTGGCCGAGAAGAGCCGCGAGCAGGAGGTGGCGCTGGCGGTGTCGAAGGCCGAAGAGGCCCTGCGCGCGCAAATCGCCGAGCGCGACGGCGAGCTCGTCAACCTGAAAGCCCAGCTGTCTACCAAGGAGAGCGAGGCGGAGGCGGCGCGCAAGCTGGCCGTGAGCGATGCGATGGCCGCCGAGGCCGAGCGGCTGCGCGCGGTGGAGCGCGAGCGCGACGAGCTGGCCCAGAAGCTGGAGAGCCAGCGCGCGCAAGCCTCTATGGAAACCCAGATCGCGGTGCAGAGGGCCGAGGCTGCGGCCAAGGACGCCCAGGTGGCCGTCGAGCGCGAGCGGGACGAGCTGCGCGGCAAAGTGGAGCGGGCACGTGACGAGCTGGAGGCGCAGAAGACCCGTGCCGAGGCCGAGCTGGCCCGGGCTCAGGCCGAGGCCCAGGCCCAGCTGGCCGAGAAGCTGCGGGCGAAAGACGAGCTCATCGCCGACCGCGAGCGCGAGATCGAGCGCATCCAGGACATGAAGGCGCGCCTTTCCACGAAGATGCTCGGCGAGTCGCTGGAGCAGCACTGCGAGATCGAGTTCAACCGCCTGCGCCCCACGGCCTTCCCGCGCGCCTACTTCGAGAAGGACAACGAGGTGGTGGAGGGCACCAAGGGCGACTTCGTCTTCCGGGACTTCGACGAGGAGGGCAACGAGATCGTCTCCATCATGTTCGAGATGAAGAACGAGGCCGACGACTCCACCCATAGGAAGACCAATGAGTCGCACTTCAAGAAGCTGGACGCCGACCGCCGCAAGAAGGGCTGCGAGTACGCCGTGCTCGTGTCGCTGCTCGAGCCGGACAACGAGCTGTACGCCGCCGGCATCACGGACGTCTCCTACCGCTTCGAGAAGATGTACGTCATCCGTCCGCAGTTCTTCATCCCGCTCATCACGCTTCTGCGCAATGCGGCGCTCTCCTCCATGGAGGCCCGGCGCGAGCTGGCCCTCGTGCGCCAGCAGAACATCGACGTGACGAACTTCGAGGACCAGCTGGCCGACTTCAAGGACAAGTTCGGCCGCAACTACCGGCTCGCCAGCGAGCGCTTCGCCAAGGCCATCGACGAGATAGACAAGTCCATCGACCACTTGCAGAAGATCAAGGAGCACCTGCTGGGGAGTGAGCGCAACCTGCGTTTGGCCAACGACAAGGCGGAGGATCTCACCGTGAAGAAGCTCACCCGCAAGAACCCCACCATGAAGGCCCTGCTCGACGAGGCCCGCGCCGCGAAGGAAGGACAGTCTGGGGATATACCCGAAGACGAAATTGATTGAGGCCATTGACAGTAGCGCGTAATCGCTCTACAGTAATGACTCAAATTTGGGTCATTACTGTAGAGCGGTAGCAATGAAAGTCATTGAAGCGGAAAAAAAACTCAGGGCGTTCAGCGATCGGAAGCGCGTGTTCCGCTCGCGCGAGCTCGGTCGCGTTCTCGGAGAGGGCGGCAATACCCTGCGCAGCTCTATCAATCGTCTGATTGATTCGGGGGTCATCACGCGACTAGCACGAGATGTCTACTGGGTCGGCGATCTTAAGGGGAGGGATGTGCCAGCCATCGAGGAAGTTGCCGTTGCCTTAAGGCCCGGTGGGTTCAATTACATCGGCATGGAGAGTGCAGCGTCTTTGTGGAACGTGATCTCTCAGATCCCCGTAGGGCGCATAACGGTTGTCACTACCGGCAGGGAAGGGGAGTTCGACACCCCTTTCGGTACGATCGAGTTTATCCATACCGCCGCCGACGGAAACGAGATTATTGCGAACACGGTCGATTACCCCGGCCATGCTTTGCGGCTCGCAACCAAGAAATATGCTGTTCAGGGACTCATGCGGGCGCGACGGTCTACCTACCTCATCGACTGGGAGGAATTGGAAGATGACGATTGATTTCAAGAAGTTCGCCGAAGACGTAGCTCGTCGGGGCGAAGTGGAGGCACTGCTTCCGATTGTAGAGAAAGAGCTCATTCATTACGACATCATTCGCGCGCTCGATGAATCGCAATGGCTCGACCGTCTTACGTTTCAAGGTGGAACGTGCCTGCGCCTCTGCTATGGGGCCGTTCGCTATAGCGAGGATCTCGATTTCACCACGGCTCTGGATCTCGAGGAATCGGATCTTGCCGGTTTCCAGGAATTGCTGAGCGATAGCTTGCAGGATAAGTACGATGTAGGCGTTCGGGTCAAGGAGCCGAAAAAAATCAAGCACTTCGATGGCGGCGGAGCGATGAAGAGGTGGCAAGTGGTCGTAGATACGGCGCCGGCGCGCCCCGATCTTCCTTCCCAGAAAATCAAGATTGAAATTGCCCAGGTACCCTCATATACCCGCGACCTCCGCGTTCTCGAGGAAAACTATCCGGAAGTGGAGGGGATGTGCAGTCGGGCCGTTGTCGGCTGTCAAGCTTTGGACGAAATTCTGGCGGACAAGATCGTATCGTTCTCGCAGCAGGTACTTGCCCCGCGATATCGCGATTTATGGGACATTCCCTGGATCAGCATGCAGCCGGGGAGAAATATGGATGAGGTTGCTGTCATGGTCGGCCAGAAGTTGGATGATTATCGTGTGGCCGAAAGCGCGCACACGCTCTTGCGAAGCGGACTTTCGCGCGCGCAGGGCGTATTAAGGGGAGAGACCTACGCGGAAGAGATGCGTCGGTTCCTCCCTCCGAGACTCTTGGAAAAAACGGTGGCGCGACCGGAGTATCGCGAGGCGATGACCCACAAAGTGGAGGATGCCTACCGTTTTGTGATGGAGCGCTTGTAGGGAACGCGACTCGGCTTACTTCTCTCGCAGCTTGAGGGCAGCGGCGAGGCGGCGCCCCTTGCCGCACTTGGGCTTCGTCAGCGGGCAGCGCTTCTTGCAGCAGGTGCAGTGGGAGAGCGCAAGCGACGCCTTCGCCTTGGCGCAGCCCTTGCAGCCGGCGGCGCCCTTCTCGCCTTTGCAGCCGGTGTGCTTCTTCTTGCGGGCGAGCTTGTCGGCCTTCTTGTCGCTGGCGGCCTTCTTCGATTTCTTGTCTTTCATGGCATTCCTCGTCTTTCGGGGAAGCGGATTTCATGTTAGCGGACTCTAACATAATCGTGCGGCTGCGACAACCATGATCGATCTGCTCAGCAAGGGCGATCTTCGGTGGTTCGCTGTACCGAATAAGGGACACTTGATCGCAAGCGGTTCTTTATCATGATCGATCATAAGGTTATCGGTCAGGAGGAACCATGGCAAATGCACCAAAATCGATTCGCGTCGTGGAAAACACTACTGTGGCGGGAACGCGCCACGTGCCCGCGATGGCGGCCATTGCGGAAGGCTACGGAAAGGGGGATCGGTTCTCCCTCGTGCGGGACGCGGCCAATCCCCACGACGGCTGGGCCGTGGAGGTGCGCGACGGCGCCGACCGGCGAATCGGGTACGTCTCCTGCGAGTGCAACGAGTTCGTCGCCCGGCTCATCGACGGCGGCAAGTCCGTGGAGGGGCGGCTCACGGACAAGGAGCAGATCGGCTCGTGGACGCGGCTCGTGATGGAGGTGGTGCTCAATGACTAGCGCCGTTGCGGCCGTGGCCGCCCCTTCCGTCGCCTGCGCCTTGGTCCTTCCCGCTGAGGATGTCGCCTCCTCGGTTGCCGCTCCTGCCCGTGCGCGGGAAGTGGGCTGGGCCCAGCGGGCCGCCAATGTGCTCTTTGGCGCGCCCAGTGCGCGGCGGGCCTGCGGCGGCGCGGAGACGAGCTTCACGCCGAAAGTGCTGCGCAACGAGAAGTGGCGGCGCCGGCGCGAGACGGGCTCGGTGTTCGCCGTGGATCGCAAGGGAGGCGCCGGCGAGGGCAGTCTGCCCCGCATCTGGGTGAGCGAGCCGGCGCCCGACGGGAGAGGGCGCACGTTCGTCGCCTCCTATCCCTGCGGCGCCGACCGCGGCGGCTGGCGCGCCCTGGAGCTGGCGGAGGTCTATTTCAGCGAGGCTCTGGGCCTGCCGGGCGAGGAGCACCGGCGCCGTCGCGTCGACTGCTACCGCGCGGCCGAGATGCTCCTTCTGCATGCGGCGGCCCGGGGCAGTATCGGTGCCCACTGCCGTCTCGGCGTCATCTACGAGGGCGATCTGTGCGAGGGGGCGTACTGGGACGGCCTGGCCGATCGCCAGGCGCTCCACAAGGCGGACACCCCCTGCGACGAGCGCGCCTACCTGCACTTCTCCTTCGGCGCCTATCATGGTCACGGTGAGTGCTGCTGGCGTTTGGGCGATCTGGTGGCCGCGGGCCGGGGATGCGCTCCCTCGGCGGCTCGGGCTTTCTCGCTGTACCGGCGAGCCTTCGATTTGGAGAGCGGGCGCATTGACGAGGACCGTGCGAGCACGGGCAACGCCGCGCTGCGCCTCGCCCGCGCCTTCGAGCTGGGACGCGGCTGCGAGCAGGACTTCCGCCGGGCGCGCACCTGGTACCGGCTGGCCGCCATTGGCCTCGGCGCCGCCTTCGACGCCGGTCAGTGGCACTTCAAGCGCGAGCGCATCGAGGCTCGCCGCGGGGTGGCCCGCATGGCCCAGGAGATCGCGGGCACTTACTAAGGGCAACGCGGCCGCAGACGGCGAGAGCCGCCCGTTAAGGCGGCTCTCGAAGATAGCGGCTGGATTGGATCGACCGGCTGGCATCCGACGCTCGTCTTCTAGGCGAGGGCGAAGCGGGGCGCGTGGCCGGAGGTGCTGCGGAGCCTACTGGCCGAGCGGGTGGGCGAAGGCCTCGGGCAGCTGGCCGGCGAGCACCTCGTACTCGGCGATGTTGCGGCGCATGAAGTCGTTGAAGTCGTCGTAGTGATCGCGCAGGGCCCGGGCGAACTTCTCCACGGGCCAGATCTCCGGGGCGTCTTCCAGGCCGCCGTCGCCGTCCACGGTATGCTCCCACTCGATGATCTCGGCCTTGGCGACCTTGAGGTCGTGGGGCAGCCGATCCTCGCGCTCGAACTTCTCCAAGTCGGGCATCATGTGCTTCTGAATCTCGATGAGCTTGGTAACCAGTTCCTGATAGGTCATCATGCGCCTCCTGTAATCTGCGGTTCGGGAAAGCGGGCCGGCCTGGGCGGGGGAGCGCCCGGTGCCGACTCGTTCTTTCGCTATGGTAGGCCTGGCCGCGCCGATGCAAGGCCAGGTCGGCGACGGGTCACCGCACGGGCGGCAATCCGTTGCCAAATGCTCACGGGAGCTGCCGACGGAAGAGGCGTTCTGGCTGTGGAGGGACATAAAGAGGACACCGAAGCGCCCCGGTCGCGCTAGAATGGTCGGAACTGATTTTTGAGGAGGACCGCCGTGCCGACAACCGTTCCCGTAGAGCTCTACCGCACCATCGAGCGCGCCAATGCTGCCGCCAAGGCCGCTGCAACCGCGACGGCTCCCGGTGCCGCTTTCGGCGTGCGTCGCCTTACGGCCGCAGGGCTTGTGGAGGAGCTGTGGGAGCTGTGGGGCGACGGCCGCGTTCTCGTTTCGGCCGAGGAGCGCTCCCTTCTTGCGGCCAAAGCGGCTTCGGCTTGCGACGCCGCCGCTGCCTCCGGAGCGCCATCGGTGCTGGCGGCTTTTGCCGCCGAGCACGCGGCCGCTCTCGCCGACGAGAGAGCCGTTCCCGTTGCGGAGTTGACCTCTCTGCAGCGCGGGCTTGTCGCGTGTTTGCGCTCCTACCACGATGAGCTGGCCGCGCGGAATCTGATCGAGGCGGACGAGGCGGCCGATCTCCTTGCCTCGATGGTCGAGGATGGGCGGCTTCCCGCCATGGGCGTGACTGTTTGCGATTGCCTGGACGTCTCGGGGGGGCTTCGGCACCTTCTGACGGCTTTGGGCGCTTCCGCGGAAGGCGATGAGGCTCTTGCCGCGGTTTCCTGTCTTCCGGAAGACGTGGAGCCGGGCGTGCTGATCGCCGCAGGAGCGGCGGCGATGCCCGGGCTTCTGCTCGACGAGATAGGGCGCGCCGGTCGTGCGGGCGCAAGAAGCGTTCTGGTGGTGGGCGCCGACCCTGCAGAGCTGTTCGGCGTGTTGGGAGCGCCTTTGTGCGCCAGCGGTTGGGCGGTGGCGCTTCGGGGCACCGCGCCCTGGAGGGCCACCGCCTTCGGGCGCGCTTGGGAATGCGCGCGGCGGCTGGAGGAGGGGAGCCCCCACTGGCTCGAGGCGGCCACTGATTTCGCCTACAACCCCTTTTCGGGCATCGCCGAGCGAAAGGCGCGGGATCTCAACGGGCGTCTGCGCAAAGACCGCTTACTGACTGCCACCGATGCCGCCGAGATCCTCGCGGGGGAGAGCGACTCGTTTTCCGTTCTGGCCCTCGCCGTGCGCGCCGTGGCTTGCGGCGAAAGCGTTCCTCCTCGTATTCTCGACACCCTTTCCAGCGCCGTCGGTGCTTCCTCGTCGGACGCGCTGGAGCGTGCCGTCGAGCGCGCCGCCTTCGACAAGCTCTGCGGTCTGCTTGCCCTGGCGGAGGGGCTGGGCGTGTCGACCTGCGCGCTGACGCCGCTGCTTGCCGATGCCACGCTGAGCGTCGAGGGCTCCTCCGGGACGGACGGCCCCCTCTGCGAAATCGCCGGTGCGGCCGTACTGGACTCGCTCGTGCCGAAAAGCTGGGATGTGGTGATCCTGGCGGACGTCAGCGCGCGCACCTTCGGCATCTCCGAGAGCCTATCGGCTTTGGACGGCCTCGCCGAGACACTCGGACTTCCCCGAGAGCCTTCGGCGCTCTGGCGCCAGCGCTCGCGGTTCGCGGCGGCACAGCGCGCCGCCCGTCGGCGATTTGTCCTGGGCGTGAGCCGGCGCGACGAGCGGGAAAACGAGCTGTTCCCCTCCTTTCTGCTGGAAGAGTTCGCGAGCGCCCAGGCCCGGGCCGGCGCCGACCGGGCCTTGGCGGCCGGCGATGAGGAGCTGGCCTTGCGTTGGGGCCGCCCTGACCCTGCGCGCTTCGGACTCCCCGAGCCCTTGGCCGCCGGCGCCCGATGCGCCGGCGAAGGCGACTTGCCGCAAGCGCTTGGCGCCGCCTTCGCCCCGGTGACGGGATGCGAGGAGCTTCTCCGCCCGTCGCGGGGCAGCCTGCGGTCGCTTCCGCTTCTTCGCTACCTTCAGCGCACGCCCGAGGGTCTGCCCGTGCTCTCTCCCTCGGCGATCGAGCAGTACCTCCACTGCCCCTATCGGTGGTTCGTGCAGTCGTGCATCCGACCCGAGGCTCCCGACGAGAGGTTCGGGCCGCGGGAGCTGGGCAATTTCGCCCATGAAGCCTTTGCCCGCTTCTACGACAGGCTCGCCGAGGAGGGCGTGCGACGCGTGGACGCGGAGAACATCGAGGCCATGGTGCCCCGGTTCGAGGCGCTCGTGGACGAGCTTGTCCGCGAGCAGCCCGAGCGCCGAGGGGGCTCTCGCCTTGCGGCGACGACGCGCGAGGAGCGGCAGCGGGTGGCGCAGCTCAAGCGCCAACTGGTTCACAGCCTGCGCCTGCAGGCCCAGATGCCCCCGGGCTACGAAGTGGTCTTCTGCGAGCATCCCATCGAGGTCGCCGACGGCGTGGACTTTGCCGGCGTCCGGCTGCGGGGGCGCGTCGACCGCGTCGATGCCGACGCAGAGCGGGGACGCTTCGTGGTGATCGACTACAAGGGATCGTCCAAGGACTACGCATCCGGCCTGAAGGAGGGCGACGAGCCGTCCGTGCCGCATCACGTGCAGGGGCTCATCTACGCCCAGGCGCTTTTGCGCACCGACCTCGGCCTCGCCTGCGCCGGGGCGCTGTACTTGGGCTACCGGGCGCAGAGCCCCAAGGAGCTGTTGGCGGGGGCCTACGACGGTGCGGCCTTCGACCCTGCGGGCCTGTCTTCCAGAAGCTCGGCGGTGGCCATGAACTTCTCCGCCTATCTGGATGCCATCGAGGCCTTGGTGGCCGATCGATTGGCGGCGCTTTCCGAGGGGGCCATCCCCGTGAGCCCGTCCGCGCCGAAAGCTTGTGAATTCTGTCCCGCCTACGATTGCCCCGGGAGGCTCGCGTGAATCTCGATACCTGCAAAGAGGGCCAGCGCCTTACCATCACCACCTTCGACCGCCCCCTCATGGTCGCCGCCGGCGCCGGCTCGGGAAAGACCTTCACCCTGACGAGGCGCATCGCCTACGGGCTGCTCGCCGGCGAGGAGGCGCCCGGCGGTCTGCAATCCATCGACGAGGTGCTCGCCATTACCTTCACCGTGAAGGCCGCCGCGGAGCTGCGCGACCGCATCCGCGCTCTTCTGCGCGAGGAGGGGCTTGCGGAGGAATCGCTGAAGGTGGATGATGCCTGGGTGTGCACCATCGGCTCTATGGCCGCGCGCATCCTGCGCGAGAACGCCTTCGAGGTAGGCATCGATCCGAAGTTCGAGGTGATCGACGAGGCGGAGGCGAGCTACCTTCGGGCCGAAGCCACCGAGCAGGTGCTCGCCCATCTCGAAACGGGGGCCGATCCGCTTCTTCGCGCGGTCATCGACGAGTTCGGGCTGAGGGGGCAGGGGCCCTTCGACAAGAGGCTCTTGGAGTATTCCCAGGAGGTGGTGGCCCGGGTGCGGGCGATGCCCGAGGGGTTCGAGGGCCTGCGCCTGTCCGTGCCGACCGCCACGCCTGCGCGCCTTGTGCGACAGGCTCTGGAGGCTGCCATGGAAATTCAGGAGGTGGTGAAGGTCTGGGGAAGGACGAATGCCACCGACGAGACGTTCGCCTCCGATCTAGAGACCGGCATCGACCGGGCCGAGCAGTGGCTCGCTGCCGATACGGGCGAAGGATTCTTGGATGCGCGGTTCGAGGCGGGGCCTTTTCTCGAGGCGCTTCTGGCGTTTCCCCCTTCTTCGGACAAGTACCGCGCCAAAAAGCCGGACGCCGATGCGTTCGCTGCCTGGCGAGGTGCCTACGCGAGCGTGTTCTCCGAGGCGCAAGCGGCCTTGGGGGCGCGGGTGAGCGTTGCCGCCGTGTCGCTCGCGCGTCTTCTGGAGGACGCCTACGCCCGAGCGAAGGGGAACGACCGACTCGATCAGGGCGATTTGCTGCGCCGGTGCTTGGACGCGTTTTCCGCCCACCCGGAACTGTCCGAGCGCTACCGCGAGCGGTTCAAGGTCATCATGGTCGACGAGTTCCAGGATACCGACAAGCTGCAGGTCGCCGTTATCGCCGCCCTGGCGCAGCCGGGCTTCGCCAACGTGTGCACGGTGGGCGACGCGCAGCAGAGCATCTACCGGTTCCGCGGCGCCGATGTGAACGTGTTCTTCGAGTACCGCGACCGGCTGCGATCCCTCTCGCCCGAGGCGGAGTTCCCCCAGTTGCCCCACAACTTCCGCAGCCACGGCGACGTCTTGTCGTTGGTGGATGCCGTCTTCGGCCAGCCCCAGGTCTTCGGCGACGAGTTCTTGCATCTGGAGGCCGCCGGCGCGGTGAACACGGCCGCCGATCCGGTGTTCGAGGGGGACGGCCCGGCACGTATCGCCGTGAGCGTCTTCCAGAACGACGGCAGTCGCGCCACCGTGTCTTCCGAGGAGCTGTCGGCCCGGTGCGCCCGCGAGGTGGCCGAGCGCTTCGCGCAGCTGAGGGAGGCCGGCGCGCGCCCCGGGGAGATGGCCCTGCTGCTGGGAACGATGACCCGCGCCTCCGTCTACCAGGAGGCGCTGCGCGATGCGGGCTTCGAGAGCATCGTGACGGGCGGATCGGGGTTCGGCCAGAGCGCAGAGGCCCAACTTGTGGCTACGCTGCTGCGCGTGGCAGTGAACCGCGACGACTCCGAGGCACTTTACCAGGCGCTCGCCTCCGATCTGTTCGCGCTTTCCGACGATGCTCTTCTCGCGCTCGCCACAACGGACGCCTGGGCGTCGGAAAGCGACGGCGAAGGCGAAGGTGACGATGGCCGTGCTCGCCCCCGTCAGCCTATCTCTCGCGGCTTCTTCGGACGAGAGGAAGATGATGAGTTTCCCCTCGGGGAAAACGATCGCGCCGCTTTGGCGCTGGCGCGCCGCTGCCTGCGCGATTTCGTGCGCCGCGCGGTTCGCGAAGAGCCGGCGTTGGCGCTGCGGCGCCTTTTCGTGGACAGCGGACTGGCGGATCGGCTTCAGCTTGAGGGGGCCGACGGCATGGCGCGCGCGGGCAACTTCAACAAAGCGTGCGTGGTCGTTGGGGAGCTCGCGCGGGAGAGCTGCGGTATCGCCGATGTGGCCCGCCAATTCGCCGACTACCTTTCCCTGGCTAAGGAGGCGCCGGGTGCGCTGGCGTGCCTCGATGCCGATTTCGTGCGCATCATGACGGTTCATACCTCCAAGGGGCTGGAGTTTCCCCATGTGGCCGTGGCCGAACTGAAGGACGGCTATCCCGGGGGACGCGCACCCTCTTTCTTCGTCGAGAACATCGGCGAGGGGACCTACGTGGCTGCAACGTGGATGCCCCATGGCCCCTGGGACAAGACCGCCTCCAAATTGAAAGGATGGGCGCGGGCTCAGGAGGCAGAGGATCTTGACGTTTCCCTGGACGGCCCCGCCGAGGCCGAGCGCGCCTTCGGAGCTCTTTCCGCAGCTCAGTTCGGCGCGGCGCTGGCCGCATATTCCGCCGCCCAGGAGCGCGAGGAGGCGCGCCGCCTCATGTACGTGGCCCTCACGCGCGCGAGCCGATCTCTTCTTCTGGCTATGAGGGTGAGCGCGAAGGTAGAGGACGGTTACGAGAGCACCTGGGTGACCGGCGACGTCTTCGACGCCCTTGGCTGGGCCATGGACGACGGCGCGAGCGTCGCAATGATGGATTTCGGCGGCCGCGCGCCTGCCCGGGTGGCGAGCGAGCGGGTTCTCGCCGAGGTCGGGGAAGAGACGGGCGAGGATCCTCTTGCGGCCTCGGCGCCCACAGGGGAGGAGCGGCTCGACGAGGAGCTTGGCGCGGCTGTGCCCCTTAGCGAGGATGCCCCTGCCGTCTTCGCGGTTGCCCGGCGAGCGCATGGCGAAGACCCGGCGCTCGCGCGGCACAATTTCGCGCGGGAGGGGCTGTACTCCTACACGTCGCTTTCGGGCGCGCATCCCCATAGCGACGAGCCGGCCGTTGAGGCTGACGAGGGCGTCGTTCTGTTGCATGAGGGCCGCAGCGCACTCGGTTCGGAGACTTCGAATGAGAGTAATGAGAGCGAATCTTCGTTCGCTGACGATGCTTCAGGGTCGCGTGAATCTGACGGTGCCCCTGCATGCGTCCTTGGGGCGCAGGAATCTGCCACGGCCCTGGGCACGGCGTTCCATCGTCTGGCGCAGCAGGCCATCGAGCGGAGCGAGCGGGGATCGCTCTTCGCCCCCAGCGAGGAAGCCATCCGGGCGCAGATTCAGAAGGAGGGCCTGTCGGAGGAGCAGCAGGCGCGCTTGCGTGCGGCGCTCGTTCGCTGGCTCGGCAGCGACGAGGCCGCCCGTTTTGCCGCTTTCGAGAACCGACGCGCCGAAGTGCCCTTCACCGTGGCGATAGGGAACTTCTTCCTTGAAGGCGAGATCGACGGCCTCGCCGACAACGGGGACGGAGCCGCCTTCCTCATCGACTACAAGACCGGCGGCCGCGCCGACGAGACGCCCGAGCAGCTCGATGAGAGGCACCGCCTTCAGGCGAGCTGCTACGCCTACGCGCTCATGCGCGCCGGCTACGAGTCGGTGGACGCCCACTTCCTGCGCATCGAGCACGCGGCTGCCGACAACTCGCGCGATCCGCAAATCGTTCCGTACCATTTCGAGAAAACCGACCTGTCCGCCCTGGAAGCGCTTATAATCGACAAGCAGAAGGAGGCGACGTTATGAGCCGTGAGCATACTGGAACCAACCGAGAGCGCAGCGAGTACTACGGGGCGCTGCAGGATATCGTGGATGCCCTGTTCGCGCAGTACGGCGACCTGGACCCTACCGTCGCCGAGGCCATCGGTGCCAAAGTGCGCCGGCTGGACGTGGTGGTGGCGGCCGAGGCGGCCGACTTGCCAGACGAGCTTCTGCGCATCGTCACGCTGCTCCCGCCCGGTGACTACACGCGCCAGCGCCTGTGCACCCAGCTGAACAGCGCCATCGCCGGCCACGCCTGGGGCCAGGTATACGGCACAGTGGAATAATAAGTCTAATGAGGCGTCTTCGCGGGGGTGAAGTGTTGCGTCGCGAGGGCTTGTATGCGAAGTCTCGTCGCAAGAGCCGATAGCTTTAATGCATCGAAAAGCATATATGATCAGCACTGATATAAAACTTCAATTGTCACGATAGAACAATCAAGCTTCCATTTCGGATCAATGCAGTGTCATGATGCTCGTGCCGAAGGATTAATCTTCGGTCAAGAAACGAGTATTGGAGAGACTATGCAAAACGTAGGATTTGAAATGGATGGAGCCTTTTCGCGGCGAAATTTTCTCAAAGGGGCGGCAGCGGGATTGGCTGTAGGGTCAGCAGCGGTTATTGCTGGCTGTGCTCCCCGAACGCTCTCGAGTGGCGAAGATGAACCGTTGGCTAATACCGCATCGTCAAATGATCTTTCGTCGCTCGGCGAGATGAAGCCCATTGATTCTTTTGACTTTGTGGATACGATCGACACCGAGGTGCTGGTGGTTGGTGCTGGAAACGCGGGCGCTAGTGCTTTTCTTGCGGCAGTCGAAAGTGGGGTGGATACACTTCTGATCGAGCAGGGAACTGACGAGACGCGAAACATGGCAAAGAATAACCTGATGGGTTTTCGAACCCGTGCATGTGAACGTGATGGCGTGAATGTTGACCAAGGTGCGGTGATCAAAGAGCTCGCCCGTTATGCCTCTGGGCGATGCGATCAAGAGCTCATGAAAGTTTGGGCCGATAACAGCGCAGAAGCTATTAATCGAATTGAAGAAGTGCTGGAAAAGAGAAACTGCAAATTCGTTATTGAGAAGGAAGAGACTGAGGGCCTGTTCATCAAGGAGTACTTGACAAGCCATATGGCCGTCAGTAACGACGAGAGCATGAATAAAATCGACCATACTGGTTTCACTATCGAGGATGCCGTAGAACTGGGCGGAACGTATCGCACCGAGACTAAGCTGGTGCAATTGATAAAGGAGGAAGACCGCATAGCGGGCGTGGTTGCCGAAACCCCCGATGGCTATGTGCGCATTAACGCTTCTAATGGAGTTATTTTGTGCACAGGCGGATATTCGACCAATATCGAGATGATGAAAATCAAGAATCCTCTTGCGCTTTCGACGACGGCGCGAATTGATCCCGTCAACACTAACGGTGCAGGAATCTTGTCCGCCTTGTGGGTTGGTGCGGCGATGGACGAGGTTCCTACAGTGATGGTATTCGATCGTGGGGCTCTTCTTCCTGATGAGTTGCCTGGAACCGAGCCTTTCGATCGCTCATGGTGGTGGCCGGGCAGTCAGCCGTTCTTGCGCGTGAATCACAACGGGGAACGATTTGCCCCTGAATCGAATCCTTATGATTTTGTCGTTCATGCCGCCAGTTTGCAGCCAAAGAAGTGCTGGATTCAGGTTTGGGATTCTAGCTTCTGGGACAACGTAGCTAAGTTTCAGACAGTGGGATGCTCGCGTCTCATCCAGAAAGAGGGCGCGAAGGCTCCGGTGATCTGGCCGCGTTCGGTTATTGAGGAAGATTGGGCAAACCTTGAAAAGGCCGGATACATTATAAAGGCTGAAACCCTTGAAGAGATCGCCGAGGCGTTCGATTTGCCTGTGGATACCTTCTTGGCCACGGTTGAACGCTATAACGAGCTTGCGGAAAAGGGGGTAGATGAGGACTTCTATTGCGAGTCGTTCCGTATGTCAACTTTGAAGAATCCGCCTTACTATGCGATCAACTTGGCTTCACGCCTGCTTTGCACGCTCGATGGATTGCGCATCAATGAAAAGATGGAGGTTTTGGATACGGAGTCCAGACCAATCCCAGGACTCTATGCGGCCGGCAATGATTCTGGAGGTTTTTTCGCCAACAATTATCCTGAATTGGTAGTAGCAGTTGCCGCAGGACGTACGGTCACATTCGGACGACTTGCAGGCAAGAACGCTGCATCGAATCATTCATAATTGCAATGCGGGTTTTAACTTGAGGAAAATGCACTGAGTCCTCCCCTGGGCGCTCGAGCTTGAGTTCGAGCGCCTGTTTCTTAGCCGTTGTCGACCGCCGATCTTTTGTCAAAATCTCGGTTAACCGAGGAGGTAGTCAAGAAAAGCCCGCAGGGGAGGAAACTGATTGTCTTGTTTCCACGCGACGCCATATTCCACAGTCGTTGGAGGGGAAAGTGGAATAACAGCGATGCCCGGAATTGGCTCTGTCATATCGCCCATGGCGAATAGGGTAAGTGCTTCCCCGCTTCGCACGGAGGTGAAACCCCGCGAGAAATCTTCGTTGACTACGAACTCGACGGGGATGTTCCGTTTCGCAATCATCCTGCGGAGTTCAACTATTTCTCGAGAATATGAGATTTGTACAGGAATGAATACGGTTCGATTCCGAAAATCATCAAGCGTGATTATTTCTTGCGCAGCAAGAGGATCGCTCTTACGCATGTTGACGCATAGGCGATTCATGTTGAGGAGGGCAAATTCAATCCCTTCCTCGACCCCCAGTTCTCCACGAAAAAGAAATTGAATGTCGATTTCTCCTCGTCGTAAAGCCTGTAGACTTGGTATGGAGTCGAGTGACCGTACACTGGTTTTGATTTCGGGCGTCATCTCGTTGAAGTGGGCGACGATGGCGCACGGGTAAGAGCAGAAAGCCGCATGAACTCCGATGTTAAGAGTCTGAGCCGAGTGAGAATCTAACTGTTGGACATCGCGTACAAGCTGGATGGTTTTCTCATAAAGGCCGGTTATAGAGCTATAGAACATCAGGCCAGCGGGGGTCAACTCCACCGAATGAGCGTCTCGAGCAAATAGCTGCACACCGAGTTCGTTTTCCAATATCTTTATCTGGTAAGAGACGGTAGGTTGACTCACAAATAGCGTTTCAGCTGCTTTAGCAAAGCTCTTGTTTTCTGCAGTTGCCATGAGGGCCCGTATTTGCGTCAATGTGATATTGATTTGGGTGTTTTTGCCTCTCATATTTGCTCCCGTGGATGTCAATTTTGCAATCGGCAAGAATCTTCCCATTCAGGCATTTCTCTTAACCTGCGGGTGGTCGTCTGCTGCTCTAAAAGAAGCGCGACGTACTTCATCGCAAAAGTACGTCGCAAATTGCAGGGGGACGTTCAGGATTTTAATTTTTCTTTTTGCCAATCTGCAACTTATTAGAAGCGCAGCGACAGGCAGGACAGGCCGCCGTCGACCTTGCGGTACTCGGAGGTGTCCACCACGAGCGTCTTGTAGCCGAGGTCCTGCACCGCTTTCAGCACGGTGGGGTAGCCCTCGGGCACGATGACCGTGCCGTTGACCCAGATGCAGTTGGCCCCGTAGGCCTCGTCCTCGGGCACGATTACCTTGTTGTACTGGGCGAAATCCGGCTTCTCGATAAACTCACCGGAAACGAGCATATTGCCGTCCTCCAGGTAGTTCACGCCGGTCTTCAGGTGCAGCACTTCCTCCAGCGGGACCTCGGAGCCCTCGAGCCCCCAGCCCTCGAGGATCTCGATAAACTGGCGGATGCCCTCCTCGTTGGTGCGAGCGGAACGACCCACGTAGAAGTGGTCGCCCACCATCATGACGTCGCCGCCGTCCAGCGTGCCCGGCGCGACGATGTGCTTTACGTGCTCATCGTCGAAGAACTGGCGGATGGTCGGCTCGATCTCGTCCTTCTCGCCGTTGCGGGAATCGGCGCCGGGGTTGGTGATGATGGCGCCGCAGCGCGTGATAACCGCGGGGTCCTCCACGAAGCACGAGTCTGGGTATTCCTCCAGCGCCGGCAGCTCGGTCACTTCCACGCCGCATTGCTTCAGGGCGGCGATGTAGTCGTCGTGCTCCTCCACGGCGCGCTCGTAGATGGGCTGGCCCAGCTCCGGGGCGCTCGTGATGCCGTTGCACAGAGACTTGCCCGGCTTGCGGACGATGACGTTGGTGAACTTGGTCATAGAGACTCCTTGTCCTCGCTTGCGCGTTTTCGCGTGAGAACAGTGTAGCGCTGACGAGGCGTCAATGGCGCACTATCTTTGAGGAAGTCTTCCATAAAACAGGACGCGCCGGGTCGGGCCCTGGCGCGTCCTGTGCTTCGTCTGTTGCAGCCGCCTAGCCCTCTTCGCGCTCCAAGATGAGGTCGCCGAGGAAGCGAATGATGTCGTCGGACTCGAACATCGGCACGCCGTCCACGATAAGGCACGGCACCTGGCCCTTGCCAGCGATGCGGATGAGGTCGTCTTTCACGCCCGGCTCCAGGGTGTCGCGCATGGGCATGGCGATATCCTCCTGCTCCATGAAGGCGAGTACCTTGTGGCAAAAGGGGCAGGTGGGCTTGTAGTAGAGAACCATGTTGTCGAAGTACATGAGGCTTCCTTTCCTCAGGACAAAAACTTCTCGTGTTTTGGTCACAAAATCGAGTTTTGAATTCGAGAATATGTTAAATGCTCTCCGACGCGCCCGAATTGGCGCTTGAAACTGGTTAATCGACTGTTGGAATTAACGAAAAACGAGCAATTCCAAGATAGGGAAAGAGCAAAACTCGATTTTGTGACCATTTTCGGCAAAATCTTTGCAAGGTCGTGAGGTCTTCGCCTCCGAACCGCTCGGCTCTTATGTTGAGGGCGCGACTCGCATATGGGGTTACAATGGCCGGGTAACTGACGGCTGCCCGGGGCGTATCGCCTGTGGGACGCGTGGGCGCACCACCGCAGACGCTTCGGGCGCGTGATGAAGGAGAATCGCCTCATGGCTAGGGTCTACAACTTTTCCGCCGGTCCTGCTGTGCTTCCCGAGGAGGTGCTGCGCCAGGCGGCCGCCGAGATGCTTGACTACGACGGCACCGGCATGTCCGTCATGGAGATGAGCCATCGCTCCAAGCCCTTCGCGAACATCATCGAGACGGCTGAGGCCGACCTGCGCGAGCTTCTGCAGATTCCCGACAACTACCAGGTGCTTTTCCTGCAGGGCGGCGCCACCCAGCAGTTCGCGGCCGTCCCGATGAACCTCATGCAGAACAAGAAGGCCGACTACATCGTGTCCGGCTCCTGGTCGAAGAAGGCCTGGAAAGAGGCGAAGCTCTACGGCGAGGCGCGCTGCGTGGCCTCTTCCGAGGACGAGAACTTCTCCTACGTGCCCGACGTGGCCGGCCTCGAGTTCGACCCTGAGGCCGACTACGTGTACATCTGCCAGAACGAGACCATCTACGGCACCACGTACCACACGCTGCCCGAGACCGGTGACATTCCGCTGGTCACTGATGTGAGCTCGATGTTCCTCTCCGAGCCCATGGACGTGTCGAAGTTCGGTCTCATCTACGGCGGCGTGCAGAAGAACATAGGCCCCGCCGGCGTGACCATCGTCATCGTGCGCGACGATCTGGTGCGCGAGGAAGTGCTGCCCTTCACGCCCACCATCATGCGCTACACCACCCAGGCGAAGGCGAAGTCGCTGTCGAACACCCCGCCGGCCTACGGCATCTACATCTGCGGCCTTGTGTTCAAGTGGCTGAAGGAGATGGGCGGCCTGTCCGCTATGGCCGAGCGCAACAAGGAGAAGGCCGCCATCCTCTACGATTACCTCGATCAGAGCAAGCTGTTCCGCGGCACCGCCCGCAAGGAGGATCGCTCGCTCATGAACGTGCCCTTCGTCACGGGCTCCGATGAGCTGGATGCGCTGTTCGTGGCCGAGGCGAAGTCCCATGGCATCGAGTCCATCAAGGGCCACCGCTCCGTGGGCGGCATGCGCGCGAGCATCTACAACGCCATGCCGAAGGCCGGTGTCGAGGCGCTCGTCGCCTTCATGGCCGAGTTCGAGAAGAACAACGGCTAGCGAGCAGGCAAAAAGGGGAGGCGGCGGCCTCCCTGCGACAAGACAGAGGCCCGGCGAGGGCGACGAATGCGGAAGGTGGCGCTCATGACGAAAAAGATCCTGGTCACGGAAGACTTGGTGCAGGAAGGCATCGATTCGCTCACCGAGCACGGCTACGAGGTGGACAAGCTCATCGATCCCACGCCCGAAGAGCTCGCCTCCGCCATCGCGCCCTACGACGCGCTCATCGTGCATCCGAACACGGTGGTCGACGCGGCTCTGCTGGACGCCGCCGAGAACCTGAAGATCATCGGGCGCGCGGGTGTGACCGTGGACAACATCGACATCGAGGCCGCCTCCGAGCGCGGCGTCATCGTGTGCAACGCGCCGAACTCGAACGTCATCTCGGCCGCCGAGCATACTATGGCGCTCCTGCTCGCCGCCGCTCGCCACATTCCCGAGGCGAGCGCCTCCATGCACGCGGGCCAGTGGCGCCGTCCCGACTTCATGGGCAGCGAGCTGTTTGGCAAGACGCTCGCCATCTTCGGCCTGGGCCGGGTGGGGGGTCTTGTGGCGGAGCGGGCCGCGGCCTTCGGCATGAACCTCATCGGGCACGACCCCTACTGCTCGCCGGAGCGCGCCCTGCATCTGGGCGTCACCCTCTACGACGACATGGCGCCGGTGCTCGCCCAGGCCGACTTCATCACGGTGCACCTGCCCCGCACGGTGGGTACCCTGGGCATGTTCGGCGCCGACGAGTTCGCTGCCATGAAGGACGGTGTCGTGCTCGTGAACGCTGCCCGCGGCGGCATCTTCAACATGGACGCCCTGGCCGATTTCGTGGCCGCCGGCAAGATCGCCGCGGTGGCCGTGGACTCCTTCGAGGCCGAGCCCTGCACCGACTCGCCCTTGCACGAGTTCGAAAACGCCATTCTGACGCCCCATCTGTCGCCTATGACCCACGAGGCCCAGCGGCGCGCCTCCACCCAGATCGCCGAGTACGTGGAAGCGGGCCTGGAGGGCGGTATGGTGGCCACGGCGGTGAACCTGTCGCCCTTGCCCCCGGAGGTCTTCGATGCCATCGGTCCCTACGTGCACGCCTGCAAGATGATGGGATCGATGGCCAGCCAGATCCTCGGGCATACGCCGAAGAGCCTGAAGGTGGAGCTGGCCGGCGGCTTGGCGGATGCCGACCCGGCGCCGCTGCTCGCGGCGGTGCTCGACGGCGGCCTGTCCTACCGGCGCCTCGGGGCCTTCTCGGCGGCCAACGCCGAGTCGGTGGCCTCCCAGCATGGCATTTCCGTTACCACCGCCTCGGCGCGCGATGCCGGCGAGTACGCCTCCTCGGTGCGCATCGTGGCCGATGAGGTGGAGGTGGCGGCGACCCTGTTCGGCACCGAGCACACGCCCCGCATCATCTCGCTCATGGGCTACAAGATCGACATCGCGCCGGCGACCACGTCGCTTGTGTTCGAGTACGTGGACGCCCCCGGCCGCATCGGCGTCATCGGCACCATTCTGGGCGATGCCGCGGCCAACATCACCACCATGCAGATCGGCACCAGGCCGGAGGAGTCCTGCGCGCTCGTGTACATGAATGTCGAGGGGGACGTGTCCGAAGCGGTGCTCGACCGCCTGCGCGGGGCCATCGATCTGCGCAACCTGTGGAAGATCACCCTGTAGCGGCCATCGACGGCTCCGATGTCGGGCTATAGAAAGATTTAACCGTGTCCAGCGGCGCCTTTTAACGGGGGTGCCGCTGGTTTTTGTTATGATGCTTTCGGTCAACTATGTCCGCGTCTCAGGCGCGAACTGTCGGAAGAAGAAAAGAAGAAAGAAGGATGGCATGACACGCAAGATCGACATCTTCGATACCACGCTGCGCGACGGCGAGCAATCGCCGGGCGCTTCCATGAACACGGAGGAGAAGCTCGTCATCGCCCGCCAGCTTCTTCGTCTGAACGTCGATGTCATCGAGGCCGGCTTTCCCATCTCCAGTCCCGGCGACTTCGAGTCGGTGCGCCGCATCTCCGAGCTGGCCGGCGACGCGGCCGTGGTGTGCGCGCTGACCCGCGCCGTGGACAAGGACATCGACTCGGCGGCCGATGCGCTGAAGTTCGCGAAGCGTCCCCGCATCCACACCGGCATCGGCGTGTCCCCCTCGCACATGCGCGACAAGCTGCGCATCACCGAGGACGAGTGCATCGAACGAGCGGTGCATGCCGTCAGCTACGCCAAGAAGTACGTGGAAGACGTGCAGTTCTACGCCGAGGACGCGGGCCGGTCGGATTTCGCGTTCCTCGCACGGGTCATCGAGGCGGTCATCAAGGCGGGGGCCACGGTGGTGAACATCCCGGACACCACGGGCTACTCGCTGCCGGAGGACTTCGGCGCGCGCATCAAGTACCTCATGGACAACGTGGCCGGCATCGACGATGTCACCGTGTCGGTGCACTGCCACAACGACTTGGGCATGGCCACGGCGCTGTCGCTGGCCGGCGTGCGCAACGGGGCCACGCAGATCGAGTGCACCATCAACGGCCTCGGCGAGCGCGCGGGCAACACGGCCATGGAGGAAGTGGTCATGGCCATGCGCATGCACGGCGAGGAGCTCGATGCGCACACCGACATCAACACCCGCGAGTTCATCAAGGCGAGCCGCTTGGTCAGCTCCATCACCGGCATGAACGTGCAGGCCAACAAGGCCATCGTGGGCGCCAACGCCTTCGCCCATTCCTCGGGCATCCACCAGGACGGCGTGCTGAAGAAGCGCGACACCTACGAGATCATCGATCCGGCCGAGGTGGGCGTGGGCCAGAGCCAGATCGTGCTGACGGCCCGCAGCGGACATGCGGCCTTGAAGCACCGCCTGGAGGAACTCGGCTACGAGTACGAGGGCGAGGAGCTCGACCGCCTCTACAACGCCTTCCTCGATGTGGCCGACAAGAAGAAGGAAGTCTACGACGAGGATCTGGAAGCGCTCGTGAACGAGCGCGATCGCGAGGAGTGCGCCATCTACACGCTGGAGGGCGTGCAGGTCAGCTGCGGCTTCCCCTTGAAGCCCACGGCCACGGTGACCCTGCGCGGGCCCGAGGGCGACGTGCGGACGGTGTGCGATTGGGGCGCCGGCCCGATCGATGCGGTGTACAAGGCCATCGATCAGATCGTGCAGGTCGACAACGACCTGTCCGAGTTCGCCGTGAACGCCGTGACCCGCGGCATCGACGCGCTCGGCGAGGTGACCGTGCGCGTGAAGGCCGCCGGTGGCGAGGTGTACGTGGGCCGCGGGGCCGATGGCGACATCATCGTCAGCTCGGCGAAGGCCTACTTGAATGCGCTCAACCGACTGCTCGCCGAGAAGCGCTAAAGGAGGCCTCTTCTCTAAGGGCGTTGCCGAAGAGCGTGCCTGGCGTTACGTTCACCGAAGCCGATGGGACATCTCATCGGCTTCTTTATTTCCCTTTTCCGTCCTCAAGTAAAATAGTGCGATATCGAATTTCAAGGAGGCACGTTATGGCTGAGGACAACAAGCTCGGGCGCAAGATCACCACGCTGCGCGAGGCGCATCATCTGACCTGCCAGGATCTGGCCGATCGTTGCGGTTGCGACGTGACGGTCATCGAGAAGCTGGAGGCCGGCGAGGTGCCGCCGTCCCTGGCGCCGCTGATCAAGCTCACCCGCGCCCTCGGCGTGCGCCTGGGCACCCTCATGGATGACGACGAGACCTACGGGCCCGCCTACATCAGCACCGATCAGATGGAGGAAGTGGAGCGCGTGAAATCGCTCCAGACCGCCAAGGACGCCGGCGACCTGTCCTACTTCAGCCTGGCGGCGGGCCGTCCCTCCCGTCATATGGACCCGTTCATCATCACCGTGAGCCCCACCGGCGAGGCCACGCACAAGCTGGATTCCCATGAAGGGGAGGAGTGGCTCTACGGCATGGAGGGTGAGATCGAGATCGAGTACGGCAATGAGACCTACGTGCTCGGCCCCGGCGAGTCCATCTACTACGATTCCATCGTGCCCCACCAGGTGCGCGCCCATAATGGGCAAAACGCTAAATTCTTGGCCTGTGTTTACACGCCGTTCTAAGCGGGGGAGGGATCTATGACCGAAGAGAACAAGACCACTGACGCTCCCGTTCCCGGGTCTCCCGATTATCCGCTGCACTCGGAGCTGACCATCGGCGCCTATCTGAAGCAGCAGGTGGCGATCGATCCCGATCACGAGTTCGTCGTGTACCCGGACCGCGACCTGCGCTGGACCTACAAGGACTTCGACGAGCGCACCGATGCCTTGGCCAAGGGCCTCTTGGCCATCGGCATGAAGCCGGGCGACCACTTGGGCGTGTGGGCGCGCAACATCCCCGATTGGCTCACCTTCATGTACGCCTCGGCGAAGATCGGCGTGGTCATGGTCACGGTGAACCCGGTGTACAAGTCCCACGAGCTCGACTACGTGCTGAAGCAGTCGGACATGAAGGCGCTTTGCGTGATCGACGCCTACCGCGATGTGGACTACCTGCAGATCATCCGCGATCTGGTGCCCGAGTCGCTGAACGTGCAGCGCGGCTTCCTCCATTCCGAGGCGTACCCCTTCCTGGAGAACCTCATCTACATGGGACCCGAGAAGCACCGCGGCTTCTACAGCGTACCCGAGCTTCTGCTGCTCGGCCAGCACAAGCCCGACAGCTCCCTGGAATGGGCCCAGGGCCAGTTCGACAACAACGACGTGGTCATGATGCAGTACACGAGCGGCACCACGGGCTTCCCCAAGGGCGTCATGCTCACCCATCGCAACATCCTGAACAACGGCTTCTACATCGGCGAGGGCCAAAAGCTCGGTGCCGAAGACCGTGTGTGCCTGCCGGTGCCGTTCTTCCACTGCTTCGGCTGCGTGCTGGGGGTCATGGCCTGCCTCACCCACCGCTGCACCATGCTCATCGTTGAGGAGTTCAATGCCGAGCTGGTGCTTCAGGCCCTCGACAAGGAGAAGGCGACGGCGGTCTACGGCGTGCCCACCATGTTCATCGCCGAGCTGAACCATCCGGACTTCGACTCCTTCGACTTGTCGCACCTGCGCACGGGCATCATGGCCGGCAGCCCCTGCCCGCCGGAGACCATGCGCGAGGTCATGGAGCGCATGAACATGCGCGACGTGACCATCTGCTACGGCCTCACCGAGACGAGCCCGGTGTTCACCCAGACCTCGGTGGACGATGACATTCCCCACAAGTGCGAGACCGTGGGCCGGGCCCATCCGCCGGTGGAAGTGCGCGTGCTCGATGTGAACGACGGCCACATCTGCGAGCCGGGGGAGCACGGGGAGCTGTGCTGCAAGGGCTACAACGTCATGAAGGGCTACTACAAGATGCCCGAGGAGACGGCCAAGGCCATCGATAAGAACGGCTTTCTGCACTCCGGCGACATGGGCACCGTGGACGAGGACGGGTATTTCCGCGTCACGGGCCGCATCAAGGACATGATCATCCGCGGCGGCGAGAACATCTACCCGCTCGAGGTGGAGAACTTCCTGCTCACCATGCCCGGCGTGCTGGACGCCCAGGTGGTGGGCATCCCCGACGCGAAGCTCGGCGAGATCGTCGGCGCGTTCATCCGGGTGCGCCCCGGCTTCGAGGATATGACCGAGGACGACGTGCGCGCCTACGCCATCCCGCGCATCGCCCGCTACAAGGTGCCCAAGCGCGTCTTCTTCGTGGGCGATTTCCCCATGACCCCCTCCATGAAGGTGCAGAAGTTCAAGCTCCGCGAGATGGCCGAAGAGCTGGTAAAATCCGGGCAGTAAGGAAGTTCCCGAACGGTTCGGAGGGCTCCGTTTCTCTATGCGAGCTCGCACCGATTCGGGGATGATTTCGTAGGGGGCGACCTCGGTCGCCCCTCCTCGAGCGAGGTTGCTCCACCAGCAGAGGGCTGACCGAGGTCAGCCCCTACGAGACGGCTTCCGCTACGAGAACCTTCCCATGGGGTTCATGCGCTGGTGCTCGATGTAGAACACTCTCACTTCGTCGGCATCGTAGTCGATCACGTAATAGATGGTGAAGGGGGTGTCGGGAATGGCGATCCACCGGCACGGAACCGAGAGGCGCGCCGCATCGTAGACGGGGTCGTACTCGCGGCCCATTTCCGGGAAGAGCGCGAGCATGTCCCTTTGGCGATCGATGGCGAGCGCCACCCGCTCACTGAAAACGTTCTCCAGGATGAACGTGCGCACAGAGTCCGTGAAGAGAACGCGCATGCCTTCGGCGGCCATCACTCCCAGCCCCTGAGTGCCCGCAGCTCGTCCATGACGTCCTGGGCGTCGTGAAGCTTGCCCTCCTGCATTTCCTGGATGCCTTTGAGCATGCCGCGGTAGGTGCGCATTTCCTGCTCGTAAATCTCGTTGCGGAAGGCCATGGCGGCATCGAAGGCGGCCGAGTCCATCACCACGACGCAAGCCGAGCCGTTGCGCGTGAGGTACAAGGGCTCGCCCGAGTGGCTGAGATCCTCGATGAGGGCGTTCTGGTTCCGGTTGAATTCGGACAGTGGCTTGATCTGCGGCATAGTAACCTCCTAAGAATTTGCTGTAAATATACAGTGAATAAGCAGAATTGGCAATGCCTCATCTTGTGTGCTATGGATTTGTCACGAAAGGTTATCGCATTATCCCGTAGGGGGCGACCTTGGTCGCCCCTCCTCAAGTGGGGTCGACTCGCCAGGGGAGGGCTGACCAAGGTCAGCCCCTACGGAGGGATCGGTTCCTGCCTATCGAGTCGTGCTCTAGAAATCTGAGCGCTGCATGTTCAGGTAGTTCAGAAGCTCACTGCGCTTGTGGATCTGCATCTTGTCGTAGATGTGGCGGATGTGGGTGTTTACGGTGTAAGGGGAGATGACGAGCTTTTCCGCCATGGAGTTGGTCGTGTGTCCGCGCGCGATGAGCAGCAGGATCTCCGCTTCGCGGGCCGACAGGCCGAACTCGGCTGCCGCTTCGGCGCAGATCTCCTCCACCTCGTTTCGCGTGGGCGGCGCAGCGGTGAGGGCCACGATGCTGAACTCCATGCGCACGAGCGGCACGAGCACGACGGCGAGCAGGCACATGAAGGCCAGGCAGGTCGGCGGTGTGAGGGCCTGGGTCACTGGCACTGCCATACTCTCGTACCACAGCGCCAGCGAGTTGCCCGCGGCGAGCCCCAGGCGCACGAAGCCGCCGGCCATGGCGAAAGTGAGCGCCGGGGTCGCGTAGCCTTTGGTGGTGAGGATGCCGAAGTACATGATGAGCAGCACTTCGAAGAGCGATTGCATGCCGATGCCGACGATGAAGGCGGGGAAGTAAGCGAACGTCGAGGAGAGGAACAGCGAGAAGCCCACCATGATGGCGATGAGCAGGGCCGGGTAGATCTTGAAGATGTTGAGGCGGTTGCGCGACAGCGTGTAGATGCCGGCGATGACGAGAATGAACAGAGCCCCGCCCAAAATGCCGAATGTGAAGGAGTCCTCGCCGGTGGGCAGCACTTCCCATGGGATGATGCAGCTGAGGAAATAGCAGGCGGCGCAGGCGAGCAGCGTGACGAAGCCAACGCCGAGCATGTTCTTGAAGCCGCTGCTTGTAGCGCTGCGCGGCAGGAGTACGGGAAAGGCGCGCTTTTCGTCCTTGCGGGCGAAGGCCAGAAGGGCTCCCGATGCCAGGGGGAGCAGGGCCGCCGCCGGCGCCGTTATCATCGGAGGCAGGAGCGAGGCGACGAACACGCACAGGAACAGCGTGATGCCGAAGACCGTGCCGATGTGGTTGATAGTGAAGTTCGCCTTCACGCAGGCGTAGCGCTCTCCCCAGAGTATCCAGAGCGTGGCCTCGGAGACGCTGAGGATGATGATCGCGACGAGGTAGAGGCCTGCGGGCGCGAGATGGAAGGGAAAAAATCCCAGGGCCACCGTGCCCGAAGAAGCCGCAATCATCGCCGCCGGCAAGACGATCGGGTGGTCGCTTAAGTGACGCTTTCGGCCGAGAAGCCCCGCCAGAATGAAGAGGAACACCGCCGTTAGCAGGAGGCTCGCTACCCAGCTGAGCGTCACGCTCTTGTCGAGCAGCTGGGTGTGGAAGAAGAAGTTCGGCACAAACCAAAGTACGTAGTGCCAGGCGAGCAGCAGGGCAAAGCCCACGTATTTCAACAAGGGCCTATCGAAGAGGGCGGAGGGGGCGAGTCCTTCTCTAGCGTCTGACGACTCGAATTCGGCGCGGCTTGCTTCCATAGGTGCTCTCCCCTTTGTCATCCCGCAGGTTGCGGTGTCGTTCGACCCTCTAGCTGATGTAGCGTCGATCATGGCGCTACGGTATCAAATCCGAGCGCTAAGTGTAAAGATCGTCAATGAAAAATGGGATCGCAAGTTTTTGAGTACTTCGCTTTTCGCAGGGGTTTTGCGATGCCTTTCAGGCTCTTTCGACGGGAATCGTCACCTCGCAAGAAAATGCGTAACCTCCCTTTCCTCTTTCGCGTGCGATGGCGTGCCGCCCCTCGAGCGGCAGAATGCATTCCAGATCGATCGATTGCGCGGAATTGTCTCGCGCAGGGCAAGCGGTCCGGCGGGAAGGCCGGGCCGAATCGGAGAGAAAGGAAGCTTTGCCATGTCGTTGCTTGCAAAGGGCAAAGGGGAAGTGACGTACAAGGATCTCACGTCGCTTCACAAGTGGGCACTCGTCGTGCTCATCTCCATGGGCTCGTCCATCATCTACGCGCCCATGTACCTTAAGAATGTGTTCTACGATCCGCTGATGCAGGCGCTCGGCTGCACGAACGCCGATCTGGGGCTTATGGTGTCGGCCTACGGCATCGCGGCCATGATCTGCTATCTGCCCTCCGGTATCGTGGCCGACAAGTTCCGCATGCGCACGCTGGCCACCGTGGGCTTCCTCGCCACGGCGGTGCTCGTGGGCATCTACGCCATGCTGCCGTCGGTGGAGATCTGCCTCGTGCTGTTCGTAGCCATGGGCATCACCTCCATCCTCGTGTGGTGGGGCACCCGCTTCAAGGTGATCCGCCTGTGCTGCGAGGAGGACGAGTACGCCTCGAAGATCGGCATCAGCTACTCCATCTACGGCGTGACCGGACTGGTCATCGGCCTCATCAACGCCGGCATCATCGCCGCCATCGCCAATGTCGCCCAGGGCGTGCAGGTCATGCTCATCTTCCTGGCCGTGGTCATCGCCGTGCTCGGTGTGGCCTCCATCTTCCTCATCCCCGACTTCAAGGGCGAGATCGACAAGAACGCCAAGCTGTTCAGCCTGAAGGAGGCCGTCGAGGCCATCAAGCACCCCGGCGTCATCTGGGCCTGCGTCGCCTACTTCTGCGTCTACGCCGTGTACCAGGGCGCTACCTATACCACGCCCTACCTCACCCAGTGCTTCAACGCCGACGGCAATCTCGTGAACGTCGTGGGCCTCATCCGCACCTACGGCATCGGCCTCATCGCCGGCCCTGTGGTCGGTTGGCTGGCCACGAAGCTGAAGAGCCCCTCCAAGGTCATCCTGGGCGCCTTCATCCTGTCCATCGCGGTGCTGCTCGGCTTCATCGTCTTCCCGCATGATCCGGGCGCGGCCATGGTCGCCGCCATCCTGGTCGTCGTGTTCGGGTTCACCACCTACGGCGCCTTCTCCATCGGAAGCTCTCCGCTCTCGGAGATCAAGATCCCCATGCGCATCTTCGGCACGGCCGCCGGCGTGCTGTCCGTGGTCGGCTTCATGCCCGACGTGTTCATCCACACCTGGTACGGCGGCCTCATCGACGCCCAGGGCATCGATGCCTACACGAGCATCTTCGGTTTCGAGATCATGTTCGGCGTCATCGGCTGCATCTGCCTCGTCATGTTGCTCCGCACCATCAAGAAGCACTTCGGCGCCGAGTCCGTCGATAAGACCGAGGAGGCCGAGGCGACCGAGATCGCCGGCGGCGAGGCCACCATCTAGCGACGCGAGGAAATCGGAAAGACCGCAGGATTCGGGAAAGGACAAGGAGATCCTATTATGCCGAACAAGATTGACGTGCTCGCCCGCATCAGCCCGCAGATGGCCGCCGTCCTCGCGAAGGAGGACGAGCTGGCCGGGGACGCCAACGACACAAGCGCCGGCTTCGCTCAGATGCGCGAGAACTACGTGGCCGGCCGCGCCTGGTGGAACGAGGGAGCCCCTGAGATGGATCGTGTGGTCGACGATGCGGTGGAAGGCTCCTTCGGCGCCATCGGCGTGCGGCGCTACTACCCCTGCGAAATCGCCGAGGGCGCGACGGCGCCGGCCATCGTCTACGTCCACGGCGGCGGGTTCGTCCTCGGCAACTTGGACACCCACGACCGCATCTGCCGCATCTTGGCGAAGCGCGCCGGCGTGCCGGTGGTGGCCGTGGATTACCGGCTGTCCCCGGAGGCGAAGTACCCCTCCGCCGTGCGCGAGGCGGCGGCGGTGGCCGCGCACCTGCACGAGGCGGGGAAGGCCTGGGGCATCGACGGCGACCGCCTGGCCTTTGCCGGCGACTCCGGCGGCGCGCACCTGGGCCTGGCCGCCACGCTGTATCTGCGCGAGGAGATGGGCGGCGCCGACTTCGTGAAGTGCCTGCTTCTGTTCTACGGGTGGTTCGGCCTGACCGACTCTTCCTCCATGCGGCTCCTGGGCGGTCCGTGGGACGGCCTCACCGAGGAGGACTGGCAGTTCTACCTGAACCTGTACGCCGAGGATCCCGCGGCCCTTGCGGCGGAGCCCTACGCGAACCTGTTTTTGAACGACCTGACCCATGATGTGCCTGCTTGCTACATCGCCGCCGCCGAGTTTGACCCGCTGCGCGACGACTCGGCCACCCTGGCCGCCATCTGCGAGCAGTACGGCACCCCCTTCCGCTTCGAGCTGTTCGAGGGCGTTATCCACGCCTTCTTGCACTACACCAAGATGCTCGATGCGGCCAACGACGTGCTGGAACACGGCGCCACCTTTTACCGCGAGACCTTGGGCCTCGCCTAGTTATTGGCAATCCGGGGGCGCGCAGGGCGCGTTCCCTTTGCAAAGCACCCTTTGAAAGGAGACAGAAGAATGGACTTCAAACTCACCGACGAGCAGGAGCTTATCGTCGACAGCTACCGCGAGTACATGGAGAGCGAGAACTGGGAGACCTACTTCCACGAGTGCGACGAGAAGCACGTCTACCCCCTGCGCTGGGTGGCGGGCCTGTGCGAGCTGGGCTTCGACCAGATCATGCTGCCCGAGTCCCACGGCGGCCTGGGCCTGGAGCAGCCCTGCGTGACGCTGATGGCCGTTTACGAGGTGCTCGGCCGCTACGGTGCGCCCACCTACGTGCTCTACCAGCTGCCCAGCTTCGAGACCATTATCCGCGAGGGAACCCAAGAGCAGATCGACGCCGTCATGAGCACGCTCGGCTCCGGCGAGCAGATCTGGAACTCCGCCTGCACCGAGCCGGGCGCAGGCTCGGATGTGGGGGCGCTGGCCACCACGTACAAGCGCGAGAACGGCAAAATCTACCTGAACGGCACCAAGACCTTCATCACCTCGTCCGCCGGCGTGAAGTACCTGGTCATCATGGCCAAGAACGCCGATGACGAGTCGCAGTTCACCGAATTCTTCGTCGATATGTCCAAGCCGGGCGTGAAGCTCTCCCCGCTGCCGAAGCTGGGGCTTCGCATGGACAGCTGCTGCGAGGTGTACCTGGACAACGTGGAGCTGGAGGAGTCCGACATCTTCGGCAAGGAGGGCAACGGATTTATGCGCGGCGTGTCCGACTTCAACTTCGAGCGTTGGCTCGTGGGCGCCTGCGACTACGGCACCGCCATCTGCTCCTTCGAGGACGCCATGAAGCACGCCAACACCCGCATCGCCTTCGGCAAGCCCATCAGCCGATTCCAGCTGAACTCGCTGAAGATCACCGAGATGTGCATCAAGCTGACCAACATGCGTAACATGCTGTACGAGGCCGCCTGGATGGCCGACAACAACGGCGGCGACTTCGACCCGGCCATGGCCGCCATGTGCAAGTACTACTGCGCCAACGCCTCCTTCGAGGTGACCGACGACGCCATGCAGGTGATGGGCGGCATCGCCGTGGCCTCCGAGCACCGCATCAACCGCATCTGGCGCGATCTGCGCGTCGACCGCGTCTCTGGTGGCACCGACGAGATGATGATTTTGGCCACCTCCAAGGGCGCCTGCAAGGCTTACAAGGCCTAACTTCCTTGGGCGAACCAGCGAGGTATTGAGAGAAACGCGATTTAAGGAGAGAAACAATGGCTATCCCTACCGAGAAACCCTCTTACGGTCCGCTTGATGGCGTGAAGGTGGTCTATGCCGCTGTTGAGCTGGCTTGTCCCAAGGCCGCCGACCTCATGGCCGACTGGGGCGCGGATGTCACCTGGCTCGAGAACACCGGCGCTGGCGACACCATTCGCGACACGGCCTATATCAAGCAGGCCGAGCGCCGCAACCAGCGTTCCGTGGCTCTGAACTACTTCTCTGAGGAGGGTCGCGAGATATTCCTCAACATGATCCGCGACGCTGACATCTTCATGGAGGCGTCGAAGGGAGGCACGTGGGCTCGCAAGGGGCTGACCGACGAAGTGCTGTGGGCCGTGAACCCGAAGCTCGTCATCGTGCACGTGTCCGGCTTCGGCCAGACGGGCGATCCCAAGATGGTCAAGCGCGCGGCCTACGATCTGACGGTTATGGCCTATGCCGGGATCATCATGCAGAACGGTACCGAGGAGCAGCCGATGCTGCCGGGGCCCTATGCCGGCGACTACTTCAACACGCTCATGATCGCAAGCTCGGCTCTGGCCGCCCTGTATAAGGCTGAGAAGTCGGGGAAGGGCGAGTCCATCGATTTGGCTATGTACGAGACGCTTTTGGCTATCGGCCAGTACTACCTGGTGGACTACTTGAACGAGGGCATCAAGTGGCCTCGCCCCGGTGCGCGCAACCAGAATCTCTGCGGCATTGGCGAGTTCGCCTGCAAGGACGGCTTTTTGGGCGTGTGCCTTTATGGCGTCGACCAGAACAAGTATTTCCTCGAGACCATCGGCTTGGGGCATCTGTGGGGCACGCCGGAGATTCCCGAGGACACGAGCGGGCTGTGGCTGTCGAATCCCCACGCCGAGGAGATCCAGCGCGCCTTCGAGGAGTATTGCCTGGCCCATTCCAAGTACGAGATTGAAGAGGACTTTGCCGCCCATCGCATTGCCGCCCAGGTCATCAACGACATGGAGGATTTGGTCGAGGAGGAGCATTTGCGCCTGCGCGACACCTGGGCCGATTGGGAGACGGCCGACGGGGAGACCTTCCATGGACTTGGCGTCTTCCCGAAGTTCCAGAACAACCCCGGTCGCATTTGGCGCCCCATGCCCGCTCAGGGCGGCGACACGGTAGACGTGCTGACCAAGCTCGGCTACAGCGATGAGCAGATCGCCCGATTCGCGGCTGATGGCATTGTGAAGTGCGCTGAGTAGCCGTGCCGTCCGCGCGAGCGCATCGCGCCAACTATGCGCAGGGAAGGCCCGCTGGGGAAGGGCGGGCCTTCCTCCCACTGACAAGTTCGAGGGAAGGAACGAACGCCATGGCGACCGTCGTAGGCAATGAGAATCTCCGCGATTTGTGGAACGAGCTGTCCGCAAGCCGCGGCGATCATCTTTTTCTGACCTGCGAGGATCGGGCCGGCCACCGCTGCTCGTTCACCTACGGCGAATTCGACCGCTTGGTGAACCGCACGGCGAACTTCCTGCGGTTGGCCGGGGTGAAAAAAGGCGACAACGTGGCCATCCAGCTGTACAACTCGCCAGAGTACGTGTCGGCCACCTTCGCCTTGGCGAAGATCGGGGCAGTGGCGGTGCCCATCAACATGCAGCTCGTCTTCGGCGAGTGCGCCTTCCAGTTCGACCGCTGCGCCATCCGCACCGTCATCTGCGAGCCGGATTGCCAGGGCTACTATTTCGCCGACGCCATGCCCCCGTGCCCGAACAACACCTGTGGAAAGAGGCGCGTCTATCCTATGGAGCGCGTGTTCGTCTGCCACAGCGGTGGGGAGGGGCTCGTCGCCGGTGCCGTGGACTTCGACGCCGGGGTAGATGCGTGCGCTGACGTGCTGGACGAGCGGTGCGATCTGGACGGCCAGGACACGGCCATGATCATCTTCACCTCCGGCACCACCTCGTGCCCCAAGGGTGTGGAGATCACCCATGCGAACATGCTCTTCGCCGGCCACTACGGCGATTGGCAGTGCGCCTTGGGGCCTGAGGACCGCATGCTTACCACCATGCCCGCCTTCCACTCGAACTTCCAGCTGGCGGCCCTCATGCCCGTGCTCGCGGCGGGCGCCAGCCTCGTCGTGCTGGAGAAGTACAGCGCGCGCAACTTCTGGCGCCAGGTGCGCGAGCATGGAGCCACGGCCATCCAGCTCGTGGCGATGATGGCCCGCACCCTCATGATGCAGCCGTGCGACGCCGCCGAGCGAGAGCACTGCGTCCGGTCGGTGCAGTACTACCTACCCATCACCGATGAGGAGAAGGAGGCCTTCGAGCGCCGCTTCTCCGTGCGTTTGCAGAACTGCTACGGCGCGACGGAGTCCATCTGCTGGGCGCTCACCGACTTGCCCTATGGCCCGCGCCGTTGGCCGAGCGTGGGGCGGCCGGGCCTTGGCTACGAGGCGGAGATCCTGGACGAGACGGGACGGGCGGTGCCGCCGGGGACGGTAGGGGAGATCGCCGTGAGGGGTATTCCCGGCATCAGTCTCATGAAGGGCTACTACGACGATCCCGAGGCCACGGCGAGAACCGTGAATGGGGAGGGCTGGTACCTCAGCGGCGACAAAGGCTACCGCGATGAGGAAGGCTGGTTCTATTTCGTCGATCGAAAATGCAACATGATCAAGCGAGGCGGTGAGAACGTGTCGGCCACCGAGGTGGAAGACGCGCTCTTGATGCACCCGGCCGTAGCCGAATGCGCCGTCATCGGCGTGGACGACCCGGTGCGCGACCAGGCGGTGAAGGCCTTTGTCGTGCTGGTGCAGGGACAGGCGGCCACCGTCGAGGAGATCACGCGCTTCGCCGCTTGCCGCTTAGCCGATTTCAAAGTGCCGACCTTGATGGAGATCGTGGACGAGCTGCCCCATACGAGCGTCGGAAAAGTGGAGAAGAAGCTGCTCTGCTCCCTTGATTAGATATGAAGCCCATTAACGAGGAGGATACAGCATGGCCATCTCAACGGAAATCGTCGGCAGGACGTTCGGCCCGTTCGTTCGGGACTACACCTTCAAGGACTTGGAGATCTGCGCGCTCGGCTGCGGCGCCGACTGGGACGGAAAGACCGATCTGGAGTACGTGAACGAGCACGATGCCGAGAACCCGCGGCTCAAGGTGCTGCCCATCTTCGGCGTGCCGCTGACGGTGAACGAGGAGGTGACGACCACGCTGGACTACGGCTTCGACTACAGCGGATCGCTGCACTACGGCATCGATGCTCACTTCCATGCGCCCTTTAAGATGAACGATCATGTGGAGACCTATGTCGTGCAGGAGGCCATCTGGGATCGCGGGGAGGGCCGCGGGTCGCTCTCCAAACAGGTGGGGAAGTCCTATTCCGCCGACGGCGTGCATCTGTGCACCGTGGAGACCTACGACTGCTGCATCTACGACGGCGGCTTTGGCGGCGAGAGGCCCCCGAAGGACGTCGTCGAGTATCCCGACCGCGAGCCGGATCTCGCCTACGAGGAGGTGTGCGGCTATCAGTGGCCCCTCATCTACCGGCTCATGGGCGACTGGCACCAGCAGCACATCGATTGGGCCTACACCGAGCAGACCGGGCTGGCGCGCCCCATCAACCACGGTGTCTGCACGGCCGGCATCGCCATGCGCCACCTCATCGCGCTGCTCATCCCCGGGCAGCCCGAGCGCCTGCGCCGCTTCAAGTGCCGCTTCACTTCTCCGGTGCTGCCGGGCACGCGCCTTTGCACCCAGGTGTGGAAGATGGGCGAGGGCGAGGCCCGCTTCCGCGTGGTGGACGCGGACGATGGGGCGGCCCGGCCGTTTCTGAACTTCTGCCTCGCCGAGTGGGAATAGGGGGGCGCGCCATGGCGAGCGATGTGAAGGCGATGACTCAGGTGGCGAGCCCGCCGGCAACCGCTGCGGCGAAGGAGATCAGCGGAGATATGGCCCGCAAGGTGCGTCAAACGGCGAAAAGGACCATGGACGATGTGGCCATGACGCCGTTTCTGCGCAAGATCACGTTCTTCTCGTCGGGCGGCTCCTTCCTCGACGGCTACGTGCTGTCGCTCATCGGCGTGGCGCTCACCCAGATCGTGCCGGCTTTCGGGCTGACCGATGTCTGGAGCGCGGCCATAGGCGCGTCGGTGCTCGTCGGCATCTTCGTGGGAACCATCACGGGGGGCTACCTTACCGACGCCATCGGTCGCAAGAAGATGTTCATCATCGATTTGGTGGCGATCGGGCTGTTCTCGCTTCTGAGCGTATTCGTTGCCGAGGCCTGGCAGCTCGTGGCCGCCCGGTTCTTCATCGGCGTGTTCGTCGGCGCCGACTATCCCATCGCCACGTCGCTCATCGCCGAGTTCACGCCCAAGGAGCATCGGTCGATCTCCATGGGAATGGTGTCGGCGGCGTGGTATCTGGGCGCCACCGTGGCCGCCGTGGTGGGCTACGGGCTCTACGGCGTGGAGGACGGCTGGAAATGGATGCTCGGCAGCGCCGTGGTGCCCTGCGTGGTTCTCCTCGTAGGACGGCACGATATTCCCGAGTCCCCCTTGTGGCTGGCGAGCAAGGGGCGCCATGCCGAGGCGCGGGCCGTGATGGATCGCGTGTTCGGCCCCGATGTGGAGCTTGCGCCCGTAAAGCCGACGGACAAGACGCCGCTGGCGACGCTTTTGCATGGCGAGTACCTCAAGCGCATGATCTTCCTCGGGGTGTTCATCCTGTGCCAGGTGGTGCCCATGTACGCCATCTACACCTTCGGTCCCGAGATCATGACCGCCTTCGGGTTGGGGGAGGGCCATGAGGCCATTCTGGGCGAGAGCGCTGTGAGCCTGTTCTTCCTGGTGGGAAGCATTCCGGCCATGTTCTGGCTGAATTCCATGGGGCGGCGCCCCTTGCTGCTCATGAGCTTCGCGCTCATGGCGGCGGGTCTGCTCGTGCTGGGGCTGTGGCCCACGGCGCCGGTGACGGTGATCATTCTCGCATTCGGGCTTTACGCGTTTTTCAGTGGCGGCCCGGGCATCCTGCAGTGGCTGTACCCCAACGAGCTCTTTCCCACCGAGGTGCGCGCGACGGCCGTCGGCATCGCCATCGGCTTCTCGCGCATCGGCACCATCGCGGCCACCTACGGGACGCCTCTCGCCTTAGATGCCTGGGGCGTGGGACCGGTGATGCTCGTGGCGGCGGGGCTCGTGCTGCTCGGGCTCGTTCTGTCGTACTTCTTGGCGCCCGAGACCCGGGGCAAGTCCCTCGCCGAGACGAGCGGCATCGACGATAGATAGAGCGTTGGTTCTCAGGGTTCCAGCTATCGGCAGAAGATCTTAAATTTCGAGAATGGAAGAGCCCCTCTGAGTGATGGGCTCTTCCTGCTTATGCGGGGCTTCGGCAGCAGGGGGGGAGACCCCCTTGGTGCATGGCGATCTTGCCGCACGGATTCGAGAGAGGGCTTGGGATGCGTAGTCTGGGAAGCAAGGAGCGCCAGCCTCTAAGCGGCAGAAGAGCCCGCCTCGGTGGCGGGCTCTTCATGTGCTGAACGCCTATGGGGCAGTTCGCCTAGCGACCGGTCCAGTGGGGAGCGCGCTTTTCGACGAAGGCGGCCGGGCCCTCGATGCCGTCCTCGGTCTTCTCCAGGAAGCGGTAGGCCGCATCGGAGAAGCGCATGGCGTCCTCCTCGGACATCTGGTCGGCGGCATGCACGATGAACTTCGTCCACTTCAGGGCCAGAGGCGCGTTCTTCAGGCACTCCTCGGCCAGCTCGATGGCGCGGTCGAGCACCTCTTCGGCGGGCACCACGTAGTTGATGAGGCCGAGCGCCTTAGCCTCGGGGGCCTTGATCTTCTTGCCGGTGAGCAGAAGCTCCATGCAGTCCTTGCGGTTGATGTCGCGGGCGAGGCGCACGATGCCGCCGGTGGAGGCGATGATGCCGAGTCCCACCTCGGTGCAGCCGAACTTCGCGTTCTCGGCGGCTACCACCATGTCGCAGGAAAGCGCGATCTCCATGCCGCCGCCGGCCGCCGAGCCGTTGCAGGCGCAGATGACCGGCTTGGAGCACAAGCGCGCAGTGAGGCCGCCGAAGCCGTGCTCGGTGACCGTCTGGCATTCGCCGCCCTCGGAGAGCTCGGAGAGATCCTCGCCGGCGCAGAACACCTTGCCAGTGCCGGTCACGACGATGGCGCGCACCGCCTTGTCGGTCTCGGCGTGGTTCATGATGTTCTCCATGGCCGCGGAGGTCACCCCGTTCAGGGCGTTGGCCACCTCGGGGCGGTTGATGCGGATGATGAGCAAGCCGTCATCGCGCAGCTCGGATACGACGGTGTCGGTGCCAAAGTAGTCAGCCATTGGTTCCTCCTAGATTCTTGAGAACTGATTGCCAGATGATGCGTCCCTCGCATCGAAATCTATGGTAGGCGGGGCGGCTTTCGAGGGCATCGCAAGGGGCGCGGTATATGGGGAATACCCAGCTTAAGGGGCATCACTACATTTTGAGTAACGATGCTTTCACGGGGTTTTGGCGATGACGGCCAAAGCGAGCCGCGGCACTATGGCACCAACGGAGCGCTATCGGCTGCAGCGAGGCGCTCCGCTTGAAACGAACCGATACGTGAGAGAAGTTCTTGAAGAGAAAGGTGCAGAAGTGAAGATCGCAGTGGCATTCAAGGTGGTTCCCGACGATCAGGACATCCAGGTGGCCTCCGATGGCACCCTGGACTTCTCCAAGGCGAAGGGGACGGTGTCGACCTACGACTTGAACGCGCTTGAGGCGGCGGCCCAGCTGGCTGCTGCCAACCCCGGCTCCACGGTGACCGCCGTGACGGTGGGGGCGGCCTCCATCGACGACTCCAAGCTGAAGAAGAACGTGCTCGCCCGCGGGGTCGACGATCTGGTCATGGTCGCCGACGACGCGCTGGCCGCTCTCGATACCGCCGGCACGGCCGAGGAGCTGGCCGCGATCGTGGGCGAGGGGGGCTTCGATCTCATCCTGTGCGGCGACGGCTCTGCCGATGAATACGCCCAGCAGGTCGATGTGCAGCTGGCCGCCCGTCTTGGAGTTCCTTCCGTGAACGCGGTGACGGCCATCAAGGCCGAGGGCGACTCGATGGTCGTCGAGCGCACGCTCGAGGACGTGGTGGAGGAAGTGGAGGTTCCGCTGCCGGCCGTCATCGCCGTGACGCCCGATGTCGCCACGCCGCGCATCCCCGGCATGAAGGACATTCTGGCGGCTGGCAAGAAGCCCATGGATGTGAAGGGCGCTCCCGTAGCTCCCGTGAGCGCCGTCGAGGTCGTCTCCTGTGCGGCTCCCGAGGCCGCCGAGCGCGCCTGCAATGTGGCTGACGCTTCGGCCGACGGCGCCATCGAGGCGTTTGCCGCGGCGCTCAAGGCGGCCCTGTAGGCGTCCCTCCCCACGTTTCGAATTCCACGACCCGATAAGGAGACATGAACATGAAAGCACTGGTTATTGCCGAGCATCCCGAGGCCGCCCGCGAGCTGGCAGCCGGCGCCCGCACTCTTGCCGACGAGGTGGCGCTCGTAGCCTTCGGCGAGGCTCCGGAGAACGTCGCCGATGCCGCCTATATCGTTGAGGTGCCCGAGGGCGCCGTGGCCGACGATGCCTACCTCACCATTCAGTCCGTCTACGAGAAAGAGCAGCCCGCTGTGGTGCTCGCCGAGCCGACCCGCCATGTGAAGTCGGTGCTGGGACGTTTGGCCGCTGCTGCGGGGGCCGCCGCCATCACCGATGTGACGGCTTTCGAGGACGGGGGCGCTCTGAGCCTCTACTTCGGCGGCGTGGGCGAGCGCGTGCGCAAGGCCACGGGAGATGTGGCCTTCTACACGGTGGCCCCTGGCACCTTCGCCGACGCCGAGCCTGCGGGCAGCGCCGTGGCCGAGACCGTGGCCTGGATCGCGCCGGCCCGTTCGCTGCGCCTGGTGTCCTCCCGCGAGCGCGAGAAGGGCGGCGCCGATCTGTTCAAGGCCGAGGCCGTCGTGGCCTGCGGCCGCGGGTTCGCCGAGGAGTCCGAGCTCGACTTGGCCCGCGCGCTGGCCGACAAGATCGACGGCGGTCTGGCCTGCTCCCGTCCCTTGACCGAGGGCGTCGACTGGATGCCCCAGAGCACCTACGTGGGCGTCTCCGGCCTCACGCTCACGCCGAAGGTGTATGTGGCCTGCGGTATTTCCGGCCAGATGCAGCACATGGTGGGCTGCAACCGCTCCGGAGCTGTGTTCGCCATCAACAAGGACAAGAACGCCCCCGTCTTCAAGCAGTGCGACTACGGTCTGGTGGGCGACATCAAAGATGTGCTGCCGGCCCTGACGGCGGCCCTGTAGGCCTTCTCGATTGAGGGCGGGAGGCGCCGACGCGGCCATGGTCGCCGGCCTCCCGCCCTTGGGATCGAGCGTGAATCTGAAAGGAGAGAAGCGTGTCTGACGCAGATTTCGACATCATTGTTGTCGGCAGCGGGTGCGCGGGCGCGGTGGCGGCCTACGTGGCGGCCTCGGCCGGCAAGAGCGTGCTCGTGGTGGAGCGCGGCAACTACGCCGGCGCCAAGAACATGACCGGCGGGCGCATCTACAGCCACTCGCTGAAGGAGGTGTTCCCGGACTTCGAGTCCGAGGCGCCCCTGGAGCGCAAGATCACCCACGAGCGGATCGCCATGCTGAACAGCGACTCCGAGATGACCATCGACTTCACGAGCCCCGTGCTCGCCGAGGAGGGCAAGGACTCCTACTCAGTGCTGCGAGGCCCCTTCGACCAGTGGTTGGCCGAGAAGGCCGAGGGCGCCGGCGCCGAGTACATCTGCGGCATCGCCGTGGAGGAGCTTTTGAAGGACGAGTCCGGCAAAGTCGTCGGCATCCGCGCCGGCGAGGACGAGATCACATCTCAGGTCGTCATCGTGGCCGAGGGCACAAACACGCTTCTGTCCGAGCGCTGCCTCGGGAACGCGCGGCCCGCGCCCTGCCAGATGGCCGTCGGCATCAAGGAGGTGTTCGAGCTGCCCGCGGGCGTGATCGAGGACCGGTTCCTTCTGCCCGAGGGCGAGGGCGCCGCGATGCTGTTCGTCGGCGACTGCACCCACGGCAAGGTGGGCGGCGGCTTTTTGTACACCAACAGGGACTCCATCTCGCTGGGACTCGTGGCCACCATCTCCACGGCGGCCGGCGGCGGAAACGACACGCCGGTCTACCAGATGCTTGAGGACTTCAAGGGCCATCCGGCGGTGGCGCCCATCATCCGGGGAGCCAAGATGGTCGAGCACTCCGGGCACATGGTGCCCGAGGGCGGCTACGACATGGTACCCCAGTACGTGTTCGACGGGGCGCTTCTGGCCGGCGAGGCAGCCGGCCTCTGCATGAACATGGGCTATCAGGTGCGCGGCATGGACTTCGCCGTGGCGAGCGGGCGCATGGCCGCCGAGGCGGCCGTCGAGGCCATCGACGCGGGAGATGCGAGCGCGGCGGGGCTTTCCGGATATGCGCGCCGCATGGAGGACTCCTTCGTCATCAAGGACCTTAAGACCTTCCGCAAGTGGCCCCACGTCATGGAGGAGTGGGACGCGATGTTCAACGACTACCCGACCATGGCGGCGGAGGTGTTCAACGCCATGTTCAGCGTGGACGGGCGCCCGCAGGAGCCCCTGCGCCGCCGCATCATGCCCATTATCAAGAAGCGCGGGCTTTTCAAGACCGCCAACGAGGTGAGGAAGGCGGTGAGCGCGCTGTGAGCCAGATCGCACCGATTACCGTGAACGTTGACGAGCTGATCGCCGTGAACAAGTACGAGGTGGACGAGGAGAGCGCCCACATCGAGCTTGTGGAGGATCCGGACATCGAGGAGTTCAAGAAGCTCGTGCGGGTATGCCCCGCGGCCCTCTACAAGATCGACGAGGACGGCGCGACGAGCTTCGACTACGCCGGCTGCCTGGAGTGCGGCACCTGCCGCATCGCTTGCGAGGGCACCATCGTGAGGAAGTGGGAGAACCCCCAGCCCACCATGGGCGTGGAGTACCGCTTCGGGTAGGCTGCACCTGTCTGCGGAAAAGCCGTGCATAAAAAGGCCCTGCGATTTGCGTCGCAGGGCCTTACTCGTGAGGGGGTGGCTGCCGATCGGTGCCTACAGGTCGGTACCGGCGATCCAGTCGAGGGCGGGGTATTCCACGACGCCGTCGTGGCGCTCCAGCTCGCGGGCGATAGTGATGCGCTGGATGGTGGGGGAGCCCTCCTCCAGCCACAGCGCTCGGCAGTCGCGGTAGAGGCGCTCGGTGGGGCCGTAAGGGCTGTCCTCGAAATAGCCGTCGCCGCCGAAGATCTCCAGCATCTCGTCGGAGACCTTCTTCACCGCCTCGATGGAGAACAGCTTGCACATGGCCGCCTTCTCGGCGATGTAGGGGTTGTGCGGGTCGCGGTCGTAGTCCTCGGCGAAGTCGATGATCATGCAGCGCAGGGCGTGGGTCGCCGTGGCCATATCGGCCAGCTTCATCTTGATGGCCTGGCGCGTGTTGATGGTCTTGCCGAAGGTCACGCGGTCGCGGGCTCGGGCCAGCGACATCTCCAGCATGCGCTGGCACATGCCGAGGTTCGAGTCGGCGATGTGCACGCGGGAGATGGCCAGCGAGTGCATGGCCACTTCCATGCCCTGGCCTTCCTTGCCGAGCAGGTACTTCGGCTCGAGCTTCACATCGGTCATCTTGAAGCCGGCGTGCCCCGCGCCGCGACAGCCCATCATGTGCGGCATCTCCACGAGCTCGAAGCCCTCGGCATCCATGGGCACGAAGAAGGCGGAGAGGCGCTCGTCGCCCTCCTTGTCCGGGTCGGTCACGGCGATGACGTAGGCGAACTGGGCTACGTCGGTGTGGGAGATGAGCCATTTCTCGCCGTTTAAGATATAGTTGCCCTCGGCGTCCTTGGTGGCCGTGGTGTGCACGTCGGCGCCGGTGCCGCCGGTCTGCTCGGTGAGCGCGAAGCAGGTGAAGATGGTCTTGTCGGCGAACTTGTCCATGTAGGCGGCCTTCAGCTCGTCGCAACCGTAGTCGTCCAGGATGCGCCAGTTCAGGTCGGCGGCGTAGTGCAGGTGCATGCGCATGCCGCCCGGGCCCCGGGAGAACTCCTCCTGCACCTGCAGGATCTCCTTCTCGGTGAAGCCCCATCCGCCGTACTCCTCGGGCAGCGCGTAGCGGTACAGGTTGTTCTCGCGGGCCAGGTCGATGAACTCCTGCGGGAACTTGTTGGTGACCTCCACCTCGCGCTGCATCTCCTCGAAGGGGCCTTCCGCCAGCTCGCGGCAGGTCTTCAGGAAATCACGGAACTCCTCGTCGGTCAGCTTGCCCATAAAGCCTCCTCGTAATCGTGTGCCCGCGCCGTCGCGCGCGGGCGCGTATACCCTGATGAACAGTTTGACAGCCCATCTTGAGGTTCGTCCAATAGAAACCGCCCGAAAATTTCCAATGGAAAATAGGCAAAAGCTATGGAAGGGGCCTACTTCTACAAATTGCGCCGCATCTGGGCTTCCTTGATCTCGTTTTCAAGGGAGCTGTGGATGATGTTGGCGAAAGGTCCCGCCTGGCCGCCGATGGACTCGACGCCGCGGGCGTCGCAGCGGCGGATGTAGTAGTAGAGGAAGGCACAGGTGTAGAACTCGGCCAGAAAGTCGATGTTGTCCTTCGGCAGGTAGCGGTTGGACAAAATGATGTCGATGTCCCGCTTCATGGCCTCAAGGTACAGCGCGTACAGGTAGTTGCGCAGCGAGTAGGGGCCGTTGTCCACGAGCGCCTGGCGGTAGAAGTTGCGGCGCCCCTCCAGCACCTCAGCGAAGCACTGGAAGAACTCTGCGTGGTCGAGCGAGCGCACGCCGGACTTCTGGGTAATATAGTAGGGGAATCGCGAGGTGGGATCCTCCGGGTTATCGTCGTAGAGGAGCACCGACTCGGAGAAGTGCTGCTTTAGGCACTGGCCCATGTCGTAGCGGAAGATCCAGATGATGAGGCGGTCCTTGTTCTCGAAGTGGTAGTAGAAGGTCTTGCGGTTCTTCCCCGTGCGCTCGACGATATCGCTGATGGACACCTTGCGCAGGGGCATCTCGTCGCACAGCTCCACGAAGGCGTCGGAGATGAGCAACATGGTGGAAAGCGCGTTCATGGGTTCCTCCTTCGATTCTCTTCCGTTGCGCTCATTATAGGATCTTTCGAAGAAATATGGGACAGATAAATCAAAATGTGCAATGGAAATGCCGATGACTCGGTTAGTTGCGCCTATTTAACGGGGTCAAAACGGCCACTTATGCGGCAAATGCCTATGGATGATGAAGATTTGCCTATGAAGTACTACACAGATAGATAAATCTGTCCATCGTAAAGCAAAACAATCTCCGTAGAATAAGAGTCACGAGGAGACTTCAGCTCGGTCGGCATCTCAAAAGGCGGACAAAGCAAGTCAAATTGGGTAGAGATTTCCAAATACAAGGATCATGAGAAGGCAACATGGTCAAAAGCTTGAAATCATACCTAATACCTTTGAAACCTGTGGGGAAGTAATTGAAAGGAGTTTAGCCGTGGCGAAGTACCAGAAACTGGTGGAGCCGTTTAAGATCGGCAATGTCGAGCTGCGCAACCGTTTCGTGATGCTGCCGATGACCATCGAGAAGGTGGACAACTACCACGTGACCGATGACTTGGTGGACTTTTACGAGCAGCGCGCAAAGGGCCATGCCGGCCTGATCGAGATCGGGTCGTGCTATGTGTGCGACTGCTTCGGCACCGAGCCGAAGTACCACACGACCACCGGCGCCTGCGGATGCTGGGACGATGAGTTCATCCCCGGCTTCCAGCGCATCGCCGAGGTGTGCCACAAGCACGGATCCAAGGTGGCCGCCCAGCTGCAGCTGTGCTACGAGTGGCGCGCCTCTGGCGATGATCCGCTTTTGTCCTACGCTCCTTCCAAGGACGTGCCCTCCGGCCCGTTCGTGGGCATGCCCGAGCGCGAGTACACCAAAGAGGAGATCGCCGAGGTCGTCAAGCAGTACGGCCAGGCCGCCCGCCGCTGCAAGGATGCCGGCATCGACATCATCGAGATCCACGCGGGCATCGGCTACATGGTGATGCGCTTCCTTTCCAAGTACTCCAACCACCGCACCGACGAGTACGGCGGATCGGCCGAGAACCGCGCCCGCTTCCTCTGCGAGATCATCGACGAGATTCACAAGACCTGCGGCGACGACATGCCGATTCTCGTGCGCATCTCCGCCGACGACCTCATGCCCGACGGCAACCGCATCGCCGACACCCTCGAGCTCATCCCGATCATCGAGGCCCACGGCGTTGACGCCTGGTCCGTGCAGGCCGGCTTCCACGAGGCGCCCCGCCCCGTGGCCAACCAGATCGTGCCCGAGGGCGAGTTCATCGACCTCGCGAAGCAGGTGAAGACCGTGACCAGCAAGCCTGTCTTCCCCGGCACCCGCATCAACACGCTCGATATGTGCGAGAAGGTCGTCACCGAGGGCTACGGCGACGCGGTCGGCATGGCGCGCCAGTTCATCGCCGATCCCGACACCGCCCGCAAGGTGGAGGAGGGCCGTCCGGAGCAGGTGCGTCCCTGCATCGTGTGCTCCCGCTGCCTGGACAACATCTTCATCGGCAAGCCCTGCCAGTGCTCGGTGAACGCGAACGTGTGGGAGGGCGTGGAAGTGGGCCTGCCCCAGGACAAGCCCGCCACCGAGAAGCAGCACGTCGCCGTCGTGGGCGCGGGCCCGGGCGGCCTGGAGGCGGCCCGCGTGGCGGCCGAGCGCGGGCACAAGGTGACCGTGCTTGAGAAGTCCGACAAGCTCGCCGGCCTGCTGACCATGGCCCAGGTGCTCAATGCCAACATTGAGCCTTTGGTCTCCTACTGGAACGAGGAGATGAAGCTTCATCCCAACATCGAGATCAAGCTGAACACCAAGGTCGACGTGGACACCCTGCGCGCCCTGAACCCCGACCAGGTCATCGTCTCGCCCGGCGGCGGCATCATCCCCATCGACGTGCCCGGCATCGATGGCAAGAACGTCGTGAAGTCCGAGGACATCAAGGCCATGTGCAACGGCATCGTCCCCGAGGGCAAGGGCATGATCTGGAAGGCGGCCGTGGCGGCCATCAAGGCCCAGGGCGGCACCGTCGGGTTCATGCGCATGGGCCTGAACATGAAGAGCGGCCCGACCGCCATCGTGGGCAAGCGCGTGGTGGTCGTGGGCGGCGGCTTCGCCGGCCTGGAAGTGGCCGAGGCCATGTGCGACGGCCGCGAGATCTGGGTGATCGATCCGGCCAAGAAGCTCGGCAACGGCATCGGCATCATCGACAAGAACCCCACCATCAACCTGCTCAAGAAGAAGGGCGTGCACCTGATGCCCTTGACCGAGCTCATCGAGGTGACCAAGAAGGGCGCCAAGGTGAAGAACGTCGAGACCGGCGAGGAGCAGCTCATCGAGTGCGACACCGTGCTGACCTCCCTCGGCGTGGAGCAGAACACCGACCTGTACGACGAGATCGTGAAGGTGTGGCCGCACGCGAAGCTCATCGGCGACGCCACCACCCCCGACGGTAAGGTGTACCGCACCCTCGAGGCCGTCAAGGGCGGCTACCAGGCCTCCATGGCCATCTAAACGGGCTTATCCCCGGTTGCGGGCGCTGGGTTGAAACGGCGCGGCGCCCGCTCTCTCAATTTGGTTCAAACGCGCAGGCGTTTTGAATAAAGGCAACGTTCCTTAAAGGAGGAAGAAATGGATTTCAGCTATTCCCAGCAGCAGCTCGAGATCAAGCGCGGCATCCGCGAGTGGGGCAAGAAGCACCTGACCGAGGAGGCCATCGCCGCCGGCTATAAGAACCGCGGCATCGCCCCCGAGATCGCCAAGGCGTGGGTCGACGACGGTTGGGGAATGTACGGCCTGCCCGAGGAGTACGGTGGAAAGCCCGTCGACCATCAGACCATGGCCATGATCATCGAAGAGCTGAACCACTGCGGCGGCAACATCCCCATGGCTCCCAACCTGCTCATCATGTTCGACATGGTCGAGTTCGGCACCCCCGAGCAGATCCAGTACGCCGTGGACTACTACAAGGAGAACGGCTACCCGCCGTACTGCCTGGCCATCTCTGAGCCCGAGGCCGGCTCCGCCAACCAGTACATGACGACGACGGCCACCAAGAAGGACGGCAAGATCCACATCAACGGCACCAAGACCTGGGTGACCTCCGGCGAGAACTCCGACGGCTTCATCGTGGTGTGCAAGAACGAGGATCCCTCTCCCGAGAACAAGCAGATGTCCATGTACCTCGTGCCGGCTAACGCCAAGGGCGTGACCATCGAGCCCTTGAACAAGATCGGCATGCAGATCATGCCCTTCTCCAAGGTCATCTTCGACGACGTCGTGGTTGACGAGTCCGCGCTGCTCGGCATCGAGGGCAAGGGCTTCCTGCAGCTCATGAAGAACTTCGAGTGGGAGCGCTGCGTGCTTCTGGCGGAGCTGCTCGGCGAGGCCCAGGCCGCCATGGACGACGCCTGCGCCTGGACCAACGAGCGCCAGCAGTTCGGCAAGGGCATCAAGACCTTCCAGCTCGTGCAGGAGCACATCGTCGAGATGCAGATCGAGCTCACCAACACCCGTAACTTCCTGTACCGCACCTGCTGGAAGATGGACAACGGCATTCCGGTGAACAACGACGCCGCCATGCTGAAGCGCTACGGCGCCCCGGCGCTCACCGACTGCTGCTCCCGCGCCCTGCAGCTCATGGGCGGCCTCGGCTTCACCGACGAGACCCGCGTCTCCCGCCTCATGCTCGACTGCCGCGGCTTCCAGATCGGTGGCGGCACCGTTGAAATCATGGTGCACATCTCCGGCCGCGGCATCCTCAAGGAGTACGCCAAGGCTGCCGAGGATCCGGATTACCTCTGGACCATCTAAATCGCGACGGCGATACAGCTTTGATGGAAGGGGCCTGCGCAAGCGGGTCCCTTTTCTTGTGCTTGGAATCGACCTGGGGGAAGCGCTCCGGAAGGTGCTGCTCGCCGCCCGCTGCGCGCTTTTTCCTCCTGCGAACGCGGCAAAAGAAATAGCGAAGATGACGCACATCAGTCGGTACCGTCCCGGCATCGTTGCTGCTGAAGTGGAAGCTATTTCTTAACGGCCGCGTTCTCCGGAGGGCGCGCAGAGGTCGGCGAGCAGCACCTTCCGGAGCGCGCAGGGGGCGGTGAGCGACGTCTCCTGGAGGCGCGCAGAGGTCGTCGATCAGCACCTTCCGGAGCGCGCGCAGAGGGCGGCGAGCAGCATCCCGAGTGCTTTGAACCAGTGAAATGAGATGCAGAAAAAGGGCACCTGTCGGTGCCCTTTAAGGTTCGTGAGGTCGATTACTGCTGGTCAGCGGAAGGGGTGGGCTTTGCCTTCTTGCGGGTGCGGCGGCCGTGGCAGGTCATGCCGATCTTGCGGATGGTGCAGGTGCGCACATTGTGGCAGTAGGCGCAGCCGCGGCGCTTCTTCTGGGTCTCGTTGTACAGGCCGATGACGCCCCAGGTGCTCCAGCGATCCGACGGCGTGCCGTCCTCGGCGGCGGTGAGCCCCAGGCGCTTCTCGGTCTGGGTGAAGAAGGCGAGCGTCGTGTTCATGGTGAGGGGGAAGTCCTCGACGCCGGTCTCCAAGGTGCTGCCGCGGTGCAGGCCGCGCTCGTGGGCGTCGTCGGCGACGGCCTCGGCGAGCTTGTCCGCGGCCAAGGAGGCCATGGCTTCCAGGCAGGCGTCGAAGAGCAGAGCGTCCATGTCGCTTTTCACGAGGCGCTCGCGAAGGCAGGCGATCTCCTCGTCGGTGCCGATGGTGGAGACCGCCATGGCCGTGTGCTCCGCCTCGCTCATGCGCTCGTAGGCGGCGCTGCCGTAGAGCACCGCGAGCGTGCCCACGAGCTTGATGGCCGGTTCGGTGTACTTCGGCGGCAGGGTGCAGATGGCGGGGTTGAACAGCTTGTAGACCCCGCGCGGATGCAGCTCGGCGCTCATGGCGTCGGCCATGGCGCAGATGGAGTCGGCGAGCATGGGATCGTCGGAGAGCTCGGTGTCGAGGAAGGCCTCGACGACGGCGGGATCGATCCGCTCGACGGAGCAGTCGATTTCATGGATGACGTGTACTTGCATGGCCGCCTCTATTCTTCCAATGATTCAAGTGGTATCTCTTCTCTGGGACTATTCTATCAATAAATCCGATGAATTGGGATGCTATTAGACAAGTATTGGTAAGATTGATCGTATTTTAGACGAATTAATGGGACAGATTTTCGAATATGTCTATATAATGCCACAGCGGTCTTTTCTACAATGGCTCTCGAGCGGTGCGCCGGCCCTTTTTCGAATCCTGGGAGAAGAGGCGCTGCGCATCGTGTAAACTTCCAAGGAGCATCTGGCGCGCCCGCGCGTCGGAGCCGCTACCATCCGATGTCCACGCGCGTCGGAGCCAAGTCGTTCGAGCCGCCTTGCGCGGCCGCCGTTAAGAGAAAGGGAGCCGCCGTGAAACGTGCGCTTACCCCCGGCACCTTCGACCCCATCACCGCCGGACATCTCGACGTTATCAGCCGTGCCGCCCAGCTTGTCGACGAGGTCATCGTTGCCGTGGCTGTCTCTGCGAAGAAAAAGCCGCTCTTCTCCCTCGAGGAGCGAGTGGCCCTTGTGAAGGAGGTCACGCGCGATTTGCCCAACGTGCGCGTCGAGCCTTTCGACGAGCTGCTCGTCGACTTCGCCCGCCGCATGGGCGCCCAGGCCGTGGTGAAGGGATTGCGCGCCATCACCGACTTCGAGTACGAGTTCCAGATGACGGCGCTCAACTACCAGCTGGACAAGGAGCTGGAGACGCTTTTCATCATGTCGACGCCGCAGCATATGTACCTGTCGTCTTCCATCGTGCGCGAGATCGCCTCTCTCGGCGGGGATGTGTCCCAGTTCGTGCCGCCCTGCGTGAACGAGGCCCTCGTCAAGCGCTACGCCGAGCTGCACGCGGCCCAGTAGATCCGGTCGCTCGGCCGAGCCGCGCTCTGGCGGCCATTGGTTGCGGGCTGTAACCGCGCCCTGAGGGACAGAACGTCCCTTATAAGGGCATAAGAACTTCCAATAACTCCCAGAAAGCCCTGATCTGTCCCATTGCGGGCGATCGGGGCTTTGTCCATTTTGGGACAGATTGAAAGATGCGTCCGTATAGTGCGGACAAAAGCGGGGGAGTAGTGGTGTTGCGCCCTGGAAACCTTCCGTAAAATTACCCTTAAGAGACCGTATACGGGTGAAAGGGATGAGATGAACATCGTCGTTTGCGTGAAGCAGGTGGTGGACACCGAGGCCGTCATAGCGCTTGACGGGGCCGGAGAGGTGGAGCTAACGGGCCAGACCATGGTCATCGATCCCTACAGCGAGTTCGCCGTGGAGCGCGCCGTGCAGCTGAAAGAAGAGCTGGGCGGCACCGTTACCTTGCTGACGCTTGGCTCTCGGGACTGCCTGGCCGCCGTGCGCCACGGGCTGGCCATGGGCGCCGATGCGGCCGTGCTCATCGAGGACGACCAGTGGACGGCCCGCGACGCCGCCCAGGCCGCGGCCCTGCTCGCCGAGGCGGCCTCCACGATGGGCGCCGACCTCGTCATGGGCGGCTGGAAGTCCGGCGACACGGCGGCGGCCCAGGTCATGGGGCGCATGGCGGCCATCATGAGGCTCCCTTTGGCGAACATGGCCACGGGTCTTTCCGTGGAAGGCGGCACTATCGTCGCGGAATGCGAGGTGGACGACGGCGTGGAGACCGCGCGGCTTCCTCTGCCCGCCGTCGTGGCCGCCCAGCAGGGACTAGCCGAGCCGCGCTACCCCTCGGTGCGCGACGTCATGCAGGCGCGGCGCCGTGGCGCCGAGGTGCGTACCGTGGCCGACTTCGCCGCGGCGTCCAAACCGACAACGGTGACCGTCGTCTCCCGGGAGCTGAAGCCGGGCCGCTGCGGCGGCCGCATCGTCGCGGGCGAGGCGCCTGTGGCCGTGGCCGAGACGGTGCGCCTTCTGGCCGAGGAGGCGAAGGTTCTCTAGCTCGCCACTCATTCGCTTCCAACGTTCGCGCAGGATTTGAGAGAAAGGTTTTCTCATGGCTGATATGTGGGTAGGGGTCAACGGCGCCGATGAGGCGCTGCGCCAGGTAAATGCCGAGATGCTGGGGGGCGCCCGTGCGCTGGCCGACCAGGCGGCCGCTCAAGTGGTCGCCATCGTGTGGGGCGCGTCCGCCGCAGGCCACGCCAAGGCGCTCGCCTCGTGGGGTGCCGACCGCGTGGTGATTGTGGAAAGCGAGGCCGCACCGGCCCCCGAGGCCGTGGCCCGCACGCTGGCCCAGCTGGCCGCCGAGAGCGCCCCGGCCGTGGTATTGCTCGCCGACGGCGCCGAATCTCGCGTAGCGGCCCCTCTTCTGGCCGAGGCCCTGGATGCGCCGCTGTTCTCGGACGTGGTGGATATCGAGGCCGGCGACGAGGTCTTCTTCACGCGCCTGCCCTACACCGCCAAGGTGATCGAGCGCGCAACCGCAGCCGCCCCCACCGTGGTGGCCACGGTGCGCCCGAAGGCGCTTCCGGTGCCCGAGGCCGACGCCTCCCGCACCGCCGAGGTCGTCGCGGCCCCGGTTGACGCAGCCGACCTCGCCCGCATCGTGCAGTCCGTGGCCCGTGCCGCCTCCGAGCGTGTCGATCTGGCCGAGGCGGACATCGTCGTGGCCGGCGGCCGCGGCTGCAAGGGGCCTGAGGGCTTCGCGGTCATCGAGTCTCTGGCCGATGCCCTGGGGGCCGCCGTGGGCGCCTCGCGCCCGGCCGTGGACGAGGGCTGGGTCGACATCCAGTACCAGGTGGGCCAGACGGGCAAGACCGTGGCGCCCTCGCTGTACATCGCCTGCGGCATTTCCGGCTCCATCCAGCACATGGCCGGCATGGGTGCCTCGAAGTGCGTCGTGGCCATCAACAAGGATCCCGAGGCGGAGATCTTCGCCGGCGCCGACTACGGCATCGTCGCGGATCTCTTCGAGGCGGTGCCGCTGCTGGAGGCCGCCGTCCGCGAGCGCAAATAGGGGAGGTGCGTCATGGGCGAGGTGCCGGCACGCGAGGTTCTGTGGAACATCACGGGCCACTGGCTGATCTACCCCTGCTTCATCGTGGCGCTGGCCGTAGCCGTCGTCTTCTTCGTGCGGCGCTGGCGCCTGTGGAAGATCGGCGAGCCCGAGAATCGCTCCGATAGGCGCGGCGAGCGTCTGCGCGGCGCGGTGCGCGACGCCCTTCTGCAGGTGAAGGTGGCCGAGCGGCGCGGGCCCGGGCTCGTGCACGTGGCCATGTACGTCGCCATGATCATCCTGCTTATCGCCACCGCCACCGTGGCCGCCCAGGCCGATTTGGGGCTCCCTCTCGTCCAAGGCGACTTCTACCTGTACTTCCTCTCGCTCACCGTCGACATCGCCGGCGCCGCCTTTTGCATCGCCATGGTGGCTTGCATCGTGCGTCGCATCGCGAACCGCGCGCTTGACACCAAGCCCGGCGACATCGTCGTTTTGGGCCTGCTGCTGTCCATCGGCGTCACGGGATTCGTGCTGGAGGGCCTGCGCATCGCCGGCACGGGCGATCCCTGGAGCGCCTGGTCGCCGGTGGGGAGCCTCTTCGCAGGGCTCTTCGCCAGCTGGAACCAGGGTCAGATCGAGCTTGCCCACCGCGTGCTGTGGTGGTTCCACATGGCGCTCGCCTTCGCGCTCATCGCCTACTGGACCTATTCCAAGCTCGTTCACGTGCTGCTCGTGCCGGCCGGCGTCTACTGGCGCGATCTGAAACCCAAAGGCGAGCTGCCCTTCATCGACATGGAGGACGAGGGCCTGCTCTCCTTCGGTTGCGGCCGCTTGGAGGAGCTCACGTGGAAGGATCTGTTCGACACCCAGGCCTGCGTGCGCTGCAACCGCTGCCAGGACCTCTGCCCGGCCTTTGCCACGGGTAAGCCCCTAAGCCCCAAGTCTTTCATCCAGGATTTGGGCGCCGAGCTAGAGCAGCGGGGGCCCATAATCTACCGCTTGCAGAAGGAGGCGGCCCTGGAGAAGAACGGCGCGGCCGCCGACGAGGGCGGGAAGGGGGCGAAGGCGGTTCCCGAGCTGCCGGCGTCCGAGGCGCTCCTTGAGAACGCCGATCTCGCCGACGCCGAGCGCGCCATCGTCGATCGCCCGCTCGTGGGCGCGGTCATCGCGCCCGAGACCCTGTGGGCCTGCACCACCTGCGGCGCCTGCATGGAGGCGTGCCCGGCCTTCGTGGAGCACGTGCCGAAGGTGGTGAAGATGCGCACCTACCAGGTGTCCATGGAAAGCGCGTTCCCGCCGGAGGCCCAGGCCACCTTCCGCAACATGGAGAACAACGGCAACCCGTGGGGGCTGGGCTGGCAGACCCGCGCCAAGTGGGCCGAGGGGCTGGATGTGCCCACCATCGCCGAGGCCCCCGATGCCGAGTACCTCTACTGGCCCGGCTGCTCCGGGGCCTTCGACGCACGCAATCGCAAGGTGTCCGCGGCCTTGGTGTCGCTGCTCGCGGAGGCGGGTGTGAGCTTCGCCATCTTGGGCAACGAGGAGAAGTGCTGCGGGGACGCGGCGCGGAGAATGGGCAACGAGTTCGTCTACTTCATGCTGGCCAGCGAGAACATCGCCACGCTTCAGGCCTACGGGGTCAAGAAGATCATCGTGCAGTGCCCCCATTGCTACCAGGCCCTGGCCCGGGACTACCCGCAGCTGGGCGGGCATTTCGAGGTGATCCACCACAGCGAGCTTCTGGCACGGCTCGTGCGCGAGGGACGCCTGCCCCGCGCGAGAGAGGCGCTCGGGCGCGTGTGCTTCCACGACTCGTGCTATCTGGGCCGCTATCAGGATATCTACGAGGCGCCCCGCGAGGTGGTCCGCACCGCCGGCGGCAGCGTGGTGGAGATGGAGCGCAACCGCCGTGCGAGCTTCTGCTGCGGGGCCGGTGGCGGCCGCATGTGGCTCGAGGAGAGCGCGGGGACGCGCATCAACGAGGCGCGCATCTCCCAGGCGCTTGATACCGACCCCGATCTTTTGGCGACTTCGTGCCCGTTCTGTCTGACCATGCTCGCCGATGGTATGGTATCGGCAGATTCCGATGTGCCCGTGAGGGACATCGCCGAGCTGTTGGCAGGAGCGGAAAAATGAGCGAGAGCGCGGACAAGACGAGGCATGCGGCCGAGGTGGCGGCGAAGGCGGTGGGCGCGACGGCTGCGGGCGCGGCGGAGGGACGGCGTGTCCAGAGCATCCGCGAGCCGCTTTCCCCCGGCGCCTACGTGGAGTACTCGGTGGACGATCAGCCTGGTGTGGTGGAACGCGCCCGGGCTTTCCTCGCAGGAGCGCCCGGCGAGCCGGTGGCCCCGCGCATGGCCGCCACGGTTATGCTGGTGAGCGAGGGCAAGCCCCATTATCGTCGTTTCGAGAGCCCGCTGGCGGGGGGAGCGCCCATCGAGGAGACCGTGGATGCGGCTCCGGTGGATGTCTTCATGCTGCGCCGCGCCTCCACCATGGCCTTCACGCCGGACGCCGTGGTGTTTCCCGGCGGCGGCATGGACGTGCGGGATGTGGAATGTGCCGTGCCCTGGGCCGGGCCTTCTCCGGAGCAGTGGGCCTGTCTCATGAGCTGTCCCGTGTCCGTGGCAAAAGGCGTCATTACGGCGGCGGCCCGGGAGGTCTTCGAGGAGAGCGGCGTGCTTCTGGCCTCTGCTCCCGACGGAGGCGCGCCCGTCGACGAGCGCGAAGACCATTGGGCTGCCGAACGTGAAGCCGTGGCCACGCGGCGCGTCTCCTTCGGGGAATTCCTTCGCGAGCGGGGGCTCGTGCTGCGTAGTGATCTGATGCGCCTGCGCAGCCATTGGGTCACTCCCGAAAGCGAGGCACGGCGTTACGATACCTATTTCTTCCTGGCGCGGCTGCCCGAGGGGCAGCACGCCGATGGCCGCACGAGCGAGGCCGTGGAGGCGGCCTGGATCGCCCCGGGCGAGGCGCTCATGCGTTTCGATGCAGGGCTGCTCAAGCTCGTGCCCCCGACTATCTCCAATCTCACCTCCATCGTGGCAGCGACCTCGGTGGACGAGGCGTGGAACACTCCCTTCGACGGGCACGTGCGGCCGCATCCGGTGGCGCGACCGTGCGGCGAGGTGGTGCTCGGCTGCGAGGTGAGCGAGACATGAGCGCGCGCTTCGCACCTCCGGACAACGAGGCCATGGTGGGGGCTTTCGCCCAATGCGTGCGACACCCCAACGCCACGCCGCTCACCTACCACGGCACCAACAGCTGGATTCTCGCCGCTCCGGACGACGGAGCCTGCCTGGTGGTGGATCCGGGTCCCGACGACGCCGCCTGCATCGGGCGCATCGCCGAGGCCTGCGCTCGGCGCGGCCTCACCGTGGCCGCCGTGGCGGTGACCCACGACCACTTCGACCACGCCGAGTGCGCCGAGGAGGCCAGTCGGGTTTTCGGTGCGCCGGTGCTGGGTATGGCGGCGGGCACGCTGGGCTGTGGCCCTCTGGAGCTTCCCGGAGTGTCCCTGTCCATCGAGGTAGTGCCCTTGCCGGGGCATTCCAGCGACTCGGTGGGCTTCTATGTGGAAGAGGGCGCGCTCGTGGTGACGGGGGATGTGGTGTTCGCCCAGAGCCCCACGATGGTCTGCTGGCCCGACGGGCGCATGGGCGACTATCTGGCGAGCTTGGACGTGCTTGGGCGCCTGGTGGCCGAGCGCGGCGTGGAGCGCCTGCTGACGGGCCACGGGCCGGTGATCGAGAACCCCTCCGAGCGCATCGAGCAGGCGCGCCGTCATCGCCTCCAACGGCTGCAGCAGGTGGTGTCCGCGGTTCGCAGCGGCATCCCCGCCGATGCCGAGGCCCTGGTGGAGGCCGTGTACAACGACGTGCGGCCCGAGCTGCACGACGGTGCCGTTCGCTCGGTGAACGCCCAGCTGCGCTATGCCTTCGACGAGGGCATCCTGCAGGAGAACCGCTAGCGCCGGCGGCCTCGTTCCGCCCGGCACGCGATAGAGCCGCATGCAAGTGCCCCGCGGGGCTGAAAGAGAGAGGAAACCTATGGCCATCACCTACACCGAGGAGCAGCGCGAGCTCGTGCAGCTTGTGCGCGACGTCGCCCGCAACGAGGTCATGCCGCACGTGGCCGCGGCCGACAAGGCAGGGGAGTGCCCCCGCGAGCTGTACCAGTGGGGCTTCGATTTGGGACTGCACATGGTGGAGATACCCGAGCAGTTCGGCGGCATGGGCTTAAGCTACGAGACCTGCGCCATGATGTTCGAGGAGCTGGCCTGGGTGGATGCCGCCTATGCCGACACCTTCGTCACGAACTTCGTCGCCTTCCGCAACATCCTTCTGAACGGCACCGAGGAGCAGGCGCGCCATTTCGTGGAGAAGACCGAGAACAACGGGTTCGCCGCCTTCTGCCTCACCGAGGCCAACGCCGGGTCGGACGTGGCGGCCATGCGCACCACGGCGGTGCTCGACGGCGACGAGTACGTTCTGAACGGCACCAAGACCTTCATCACCAACGGCTCCATCTCCGACATCTACGTGGTGTTCGCCAAGACCGACCCGGAGGCCGGCGCCCACGGCATCACGGGCTTCCTCATCGACGGCGACACCCCGGGTCTTGCTGCCGGCGCCAAGGAGCACAAGATGGGCTTCCGCCTGTCGGACACCACCGAGGTCGTTCTCGAGAACGTGCGCGTGCCCCAAAGCGCTGTCATCGGGGAAGTGGGCCAGGGCATGTCCATCGCTCTGAACGCCCTGAACCTCTCCCGGGCCTTTATCTCCACGCTGGCCGTGGGCATCATGCAGCGAGCGCTCGACGAGGCCGTGGCCTACGCGAAGCAGCGTAAGCAGTTCGGGCGGCGCCTCATCGACTTCGAGATGGTGCAGCAGATGCTCGCCGATATGGCCATCAAGACCGAGGCGGCGCGCGTTCTCGTGAACAACTGCATGCGCCAGATGGACGCCGGCGAGATGGTGCGCAAGGACGGCGCCATCGTGAAGACCTTCGTCACCGACGCCATGCAGGAGGTGGTGAGCAACGCCGTGCAGGTGCTCGGCGGCTACGGCTATTCCGAGGAGTACCCGGTGGAGAAGCTCATGCGCGACGCCAAGATCTTCCAGATCTTCGAGGGATCGAATCAGATCCAGCGCATGACCATCGCCAAGGAACTCGACCGGGAGTACCAATAAGTTAAAAGAAGTCTCTATCAAAAAGCCCGAGCGCGATCAGCGGCGCTCGGGCTTTTTGCTGCTCGTCCGGCTGCCGCTGGGAGGTATACCTCCATGCTCAAACAGTCCTCGCTCGGCGAAAGTGCCCACTGGGCACTTTCGTTCGCTGCGGAACTGCGCGTGGAGGCACACCTCCCATCGGCAGCCTACTCGAACAAAAAGAAAGGCTTACTCCGCCTCCATGCGCTCCTTCAAGATTTGCGCGAGGATGAAGCACTTCACCTTGCCGGTGGCGGTGACGGGGATCTCGTCGATGATCTCGATGCGCTCGGGCCACAGGCGCTTGGCCACGTGGCGCTCCCTCAGGTAGGCGATGAGCCCGTCTTGGGTAGGAGGCGCGGCGGGGTCGCTCGGCACGACGAAGGTGCAGATGCGCTCGCCGAGGCGCGTATCCGGCATGCCGATGGTGGCCGAGTTGGCCAACCCCGGCGCGCCGATGAGGTCGTCGTCGATCTCCCGGGCCGAGATGTTCTCGCCGCCGCGGATGATGACCTCCTTCTTGCGTCCGTTGATGCGGATGCGCCCTTCCTCGTCCATGTAGCACAGGTCGCCGCTGTAAAACCAGCCCTCATCGGAAAGCGCGCGGTCGGTGCGGTCGCGCTCGTTCAGGTAGCCGACGAACATGTGGGGCCCGCGGGAGATCTCCTCGCCCTGGGCGCCCCGGGGCACCTCGTTGCCTGCCTCGTCGATGACCTTGACCTCGATGCCCGCGAAGGGGACGCCCGACCAGGCGCCGTTCCACTCGGCGCACTTCTCCGGGGGCACGAACACGTGCGGGCAGCTTTCCGTGGAGCCGTAGATCTCGCAGAGCAGCACCCCGTAGCGGGCCGCGCGCTCGATGAGGGCCGGGGGCAGGGGCGCCCCGCCGCAGCAGAACAGCCGCAGGGTGTCGAAGGCCAGGCCGTCCTCGGCGTCCAGCGCGTTCAGCATGTCGTAGATGAACGGCGTGGCCGACATGGACCAGGTGACGCCCTCGGCGTTCATGAGCTCGATGGCCTCGCGCGGTCGGAAGTCCTGCTGCAGCACCGCCCGCCCGCCGAGCAGAAGCGGCGAGATGAGCCCGTGGAAGAAGCCGGTGGCGTGGTTCAAGGGCGAGGGCATGAACATGACGTCGCCCTGGGTGCGCCCCAACTCTCTCGTGAAGACGCGCTCGGAGAACAGGATGTTGTTGTGGGTGAGCATGGACTGCTTCGGCTTGCCCGTGGTGCCCGAGGTGGGCAGGATGCAGGCCACGGAATCGGCGGACACCGGAACGGGCTCGCGCAAGGGCTCGAAGCGCTCGTAGATGTCGTCGAAGGTGGGCAGCTCCGAGTGGCTCGGCGCCTGCTTGTCCAGCACGGCGATGGCGGCCAGGCTCGGTATGGCGTCGCGAACAGAGAGGATCTGCGCCTCGTAGTCGGTGTTGTGGGAGAAGGTGGGGGAGAGGTAGGCTCGGGAGCCGACGAGGTTCATGGCGTATTCCAGATCCACGTCGTTGTAGTTGCGCGGCACCGGGTGCACCACGCCGCCGACTTTCAGCACGGCCACATAGGCGATGGTAAACTCGGCCCAGGTGGGGAACTGCAGGGTGACAACGTCGCCGGCTTTTACGCCCTCGGCGACAAGCCATGCGGCCACACGCCCGGCTTTGTCGTCAACCTCCCCGTAGGTGAGGCGGCTTCCCGTGTCGTCGCAGACGTATTCGCGGTCGGGGTGAGCGGCACTCGTTCGCTCCCAGATGTCGGCGATGGTGTCGTGCGTCCAATACCCCTTGTCGTACCAACGCTTCTTAAGCGCCTCGTTGATCTTCAGGTCGTCGATCATGTCAGCCCCTTCTGCTTTTCTGACCGGCCGCTATCGCTCCCCAGGCGGCCACGAACCTTGTAGTTACTATCATACAAACGACCGTGTCGAAATGGTCATAGTAAGAAAGAGGGCATTCATAGGAATGCCCTATTGATATCGTGCCAGCTTGACGTGCCGGCTGCTTTAGGCCATGCGAGCCGCGAGCTCGTCGGTGAGCACGTTGCGGCGCACCTTGCCCATGAGGGTCTTCGGGATCTCGTCGATGATCTCGATGCGCTCGGGCCACAGGCGCTTGGGCACGCCCTCGCCTTCCAGGTAGGCCGTGACCGACTCCAGGGTCGGCACTGTATCTCCCAAAGGCGCCACGAAGGTGCAGATGCGCTCGCCCAGGCGGTCGTCGGGCATGCCGATGGTGGCCGACTCGCCCACGCCGGGGCAGCCCACCAGGTTGTCGTCGATCTCGCGGGCCGACAGGTTCTCGCCGCCGCGGATGATGATCTCCTTGCGCCGGCCGTTGATGCGAATGCGGCCGTCCTCGTCCATGTAGCCCAGGTCGCCCGAGAACCACCAGCCGTCGTCGGTGAGCGCGCGGTCGGTGCGCTCCGGCTCGTTCAGGTAGCCGACGAACTGGTGCGGGCCACGGGAGATGTGCTCGCCCTGGACGCCCGGGGCCACATCGTTTCCCTGCTCATCGATGTAGCGCACCTCGATGCCGGGGAAGGGGATGCCGGACCAGTCGCCGTTCCATTCCACGCATTTGCTCGGGGGCACGAACACGTGCGGGCAGCTCTCCGTGGAGCCGAAGATCTCGCAGAGCAGGATGTCGTGGTTGTGGGCGCGGTCGATGAGCGCCCCGGGCACCGGCGCGCCGCCGCAGGAGTGCAGCACGTAGGTGGGCAGCGACTCGTCCGGATGGGCGTCCAGGTACTTCACGATGTCGTAGATGAACGGCGTGGAGCACATGGACCAGGTGGCGCCCTCGGCGTTGATGAGGTCGATGGCGTCCTTCACGGCGAAGTCCTGCATGAGCACGGATCGGCCGCCCAGAAGCATCGGCGCCACGAGACCGTGGAAGAAGCCCACGGCGTGGTTCAAGGGCGCCGGCATCCACATGACGTCATCGGCGGTGCGCTCGAGACCCTCCACGAAGACGCGCTCGGAGAACAGGATATTGTTGTGGGTGAGCATGACCTCCTTGGGCTTGCCCGTGGTGCCGGAGGTGGAGAGCAGGCACGCCACCTGGTCGGATTCGACGGGCACCTTCTCGGCGAGGGGCTCGGTAGTGGCAACGATCTCGGCCACGGTGGGCAGGTCGGTCTGCTTGGGGGCCTTCTTGTCCACCAGCGCGATGACCTTCAGGGTGGGGATGTCGCCGGCGATGTCGAGGATCTGCTGCTCGTAATCGACGCCGTGGAAGGAGGTGGGCCCGATGTAGGCGCGGCTCTCCACGAGGTTCATGGCGTAGGTGAGGTCGGCCCCGTTGAAGTTGCGGGCGAGCGACTGGATGACGGCGCCGGCCTTGAAGCAGGCCACGTAGGCGATGGTGAACTCGGCCCAGTTCGGGAACTGCAGGGTGACCACGTCGCCGGGCTTTATGCCCTGGGACACGAGCCACGCGGCCAGACGGCTTGCCGCGTCGTCCACTTCCCCGTAGGTCATGCGGCAGCCCTGGTCGTCGGCGACGTATTCCTTGTCGGCGTTCGCCCGCGCCTGGCGCTCCCAGACGTCGCGGATGGTGTCGTGCGTCCAATACCCCTTTTCGTAGTACTCTTTCTTCTTCTCCTCGTTGATCTTGAGATCGGTGATCATAGGCCTTCCTTTCTAAAGAACCTAAAACCCTTTTGCCACGGAAGCGCCCGGCCGCTCGTGCGCGGCTCCCCGGTGCTCGAGCGCCTCCGCTGATACCCAGAAGAAATTCGTGCTTTTAGCATACAAAGGTATTTATCGGACAGGAAGCCAAAATTGAGAAAAGATAATTGGAATAATTAATGAGTCAATAGGGCCAAGCGATGCGTGGAAATCTATAGACCCACAAAATCAATTAATTGGGTAGTAAAAGAAACAATATTTCAAAATTGTCCGTGGAAAACCGCTGTGTCATCCTTAAAAATCAGAAGCAAGTCAGGCGGAACAAAATTCCAATGGGCTAAAAAGTAAAACTTGAGTAAACAAGCGCGAAAGGGGTTCATCCATGAGTGTCTACCAGGAGGCCTACCATCTGCCCGAGTTCACCTACGACTACGAGAAGCTGAAGATCGAGCAGCGCGGTCCGGTCTACATCTGCTCCTTCAATGATGCGGACAACCTGAACGCCATGTCCTACGCCCAGATGGCCGAGTTCAACGACTTCCTCATCAAGGTGCGCATGGACAAGGACTGCCGCGTCATCGTGCTGACCGGCGAGGGCCGCTCCTTCTGCGCCGGCTTCAACCTGAACGACCTCGCCCTCGATCCGCCCGAGGACATGGGCCGCATCCAGCGCGACTTCTACATCATGCAGCGCATGTGCTCCGACCAGATTATCAACATGCGCCGCTGCGAGCAGCCCATCATCGGCGCCCTGAAGGGCTTCGCCGTGGGCGGCGGCCTGTCCATCTCCTGCGCCTGCGACATGCGCGTGCTCGGCGAATCCTACAAGATGAACGCCGGCTACCTGTCCATCGGCTACACCGGCACCGACATGGGCGGCTCCTTCTTCCTCCCGAAGATCGTCGGCTACGCCCGCGCCTGCGAGATCCTCATGAACCCGGCCCGCTTCGATGCTCAGAAGCTCTACGAGTGGGGCTTCGCCAACCGCGTGGTGGCCGACGACGACGTGCTTGAGACCGCCGTGGCCATGGCCGAGGAGATGTGCCGCGAGACCGCCCCGTTCGGTCTGCGCCTCACCAAGGAGGCCCTGCAGTGCTCGCTGGACGGCACCAGCTTCGAGAACTGCATCAAGATGGAGAACCGCAACCAGGTGCTGGCCTCCAACACCAACGACGGCATCATGGGCACGCTGAAGATGAACCCGAAGAATCGTGCCGACGTGAAGGAGAACCCGGAGAAGTACGCCTTCCACAACATGTAAGAGAGGATCGGCAAAACCGAACCTGCTATCTGGAGCCCCGCAGCCCACAAGGCCGGGGCTCCCTTTTCTCTTTCTAGGTAGAAAATCGCCGCGGGGGAGCCGCGCGGTGCCTTGATTCGCTCAGACAGTCCTCGCTTGGTGAAACAGGACATTTAGTCCTGTTTCAGTCGCTGCGGAACTCGCTCGGTCAAGGCACCCCGCGTCTCCTCTCGAATCGAACGTTGTTGAGACGAGGAGGACGCTATGAAAGTGCTGGGAATCAATGGGAGCCATCGGGCCGGGAAGGGGACGGCGGCGCTTCTGCAGGCGGCCCTCGACGGGGCGGCCGAGCAGGCATCGGCGCTGGAGGTGCCGGTAAGCTGCGAGCTGGTGGAGCTCTCGAAGCTCGATATCGGGTTCTGCGTCGGCTGCAACCGCTGCCTCGCCCAGACGAGCTGCACGCTCGAAGACGACATGAACGATCTCTACGAGAAGCTACGGGACGCCGACGTGGTTCTGCTCGCCTCGCCGGACTACTTCGGCACGGTGAGCGCCCGGATGAAGAACTTCATGGACCGCACGCGCCCCTTCCATATGGTGGAGAACGTGCTGACCGGCAAGGTGGGCGGCGCCATGTCCACGGCCGGGCTCAACAACTGCGGGGGAGAGGGAACGCTCGCTGCTCTGGACAGCTGGTTCGCCACTCAGGGAATGCTCTCCGTGCACCCGCGCACCGCGGGCGCGCCCTTGTCCGGCGGCGTGGTGGCCACGGGCTTCGCGGGGCTCGACGAGACCGGGCAGCCCCGCTGGCGCTCGGTGAAGGCCGACGAGATCGGGTTCGCCCTGGCCCGGCAGCTGGGGCGCGAGGCCGCGTGCCTGGCCGTGCGGCTGGCATAGCATTCCTTCACTCGGCGAGAGCTGACAAAACGGTGGTCAAATTGACGGAATGACGACAGGGTTTCAAACTTCTTACATCGCTCGCGCATAGAGATTGCAGCACCTTGTTGACTTGCTGTTGCTCCCGCACGGCGCGCTAAAGTCTACTTGTCCGGTAATCGTTCGAGCCACTTGGACGATCCAGCAACTCGGAAGGATGGTTCTTCAAGCGACTCCCGGTTCCTTTTCGGTAGTGCGTTAGAAGGAGGCTTATCATGACGCGCGCGTCTGACTTTGTTCCGCTCAATGGCATCTCTCGTCGAACCTTCTGCAAAGGGGCGGCCGTGCTCGGCATTTGGGGAGGACTCGCCAGCTTCGGCCTGGCCGGCTGCGCCCCCCGCACCCGCGCCGAGCGGCTCGCGAGCTCCGCTCCCTGGAAGGCGGGCACCTACACGGCAGAGGTGACGGGCCGCAACGCCCCCTACGCCATGACGGTCACGTTCACCGACGACGCCATCGGCTGCACCAATATCAAGCCCTGCGCCCAGGGCGAGGGCATGGCGCTTGCCCTGGGCGCAGGCGCCGAGCGCGACGTGCTGTGCAAGAACATCTTCGCCCAGCCCGACGGCACCTACTGGATCGTCGTGAACACCCTGCGCTACCCCGATCCCGACGAGCCGGACGCCAACGGCGCCACCATCAACAACATGCTGGCTCTGGGCCACATCGTCGCTGGCGATACCGTGGAGGCCCTGGCCGGCGAGATGGGCGTGGACGCCGCGAACCTGCAGGCTTCCATCGACGCCTACAACGCCGTGGTGGAAGGCGGCACCGACGAGTTCGGCTTCGTGGCCGACAACACCGCCGATGCGGCCATGACCGAGGGCCCCTGGTACGCCTGCCGCAAGGTGCCCACCGTGCACCACACCATGGGCGGCATCCGCGTGAATGTGGAATCCGAGGCCTGCAACGCCGACGGCGAGCCGATTCCCGGCTTGTACGCCGCAGGCGAGTGCACTGGCGGCATCCACGGCGAGAACCGCCTGGGCGGCAACGCCATCGCCGACTGCATGACCTTCGGCCGCAACGCCGGCACCAACGCCGCAAAGTACGCCCTGGCCTAGTCGCGCTATAACAGCCTCCTTCCCCCGAGCGGGAATAGAAAGAAGGAGCCCCTCGCGATGAGGGGCTCCTTCTCGAGATAGGAAGCGTGTTTGGCGGGGGAGGGCCTACCAGTTGCAGGGGGCCTCGCCCTTCTCCTGGCGCTCGGACTTGAAGATCACATCCGGCACCTCCTCGCCGTGGTAGCACTTCACGGCGCCCTTCTCCTCCAGCTCGGCGATCTGCTCGGGCGTGTAGCCGTAGTGCTCCAGGTACTCGGCGGTGTGGTAGCCGATGGGCTTGGAGAGGATGATCGGCGGGTCGCCGTAGCCGCCGAAGCGGATGGGCGTGGTGGGCAGCGCATGCTCGCCGAAGGCGTTGTACTTCACCTTGCGGATGGCGTCGTTGGCGTAGGCCTCGTCGTCCTTCAGGATGTCGGTGAAGCGGAAGACCTTCTGACTCGGCACGTCCCACTCGGCCAGGATCTTCAGCCACTCCTCCAGATCCTTCTTCGAGAAGCCCTCGTCCAGGATGGTGATGAGCTCCGGCTGCAGGTGGTTCGCCTTCACGTTCTCGATGGTCGCGTAGCGCGGATCGTCCACCAAGTCGTCGCGGCCGATGATTTTCATCATGTCGTTGTAATAGCGGTTGTGCTGCGGCTGGCAGATGTAGAGCCACTTATCGTCGGCGGTCTTGTAGGTGTTGTTGAAGGGGTTGGGCACGTCGGTGCGGGACTTCGGGTAGTCGGCGCCGAACTGCTGGGCGCAAAGGCCGATGGAGCCGCCCCAGATGGCGGAGTGGTACAGGTTCACGACCACCTTGTCGCCTTGGCCGGTGCGCAGCTTGTTCACGAGCGCGCCGAGCAAGCCGGCGGCCATCATGATGGCGGTGTTGTAGTCACCGAAGGCCTGCGGGGGGATGGCGGGGGAGGTGTCCTTCTCGGGGAAGGTACCGGCCACGCCGCCGCGGGCGGCCCAGCACACGGCATCGTAGCCGGGGGCATGGGCGAACTCGCCGAACTCGCCGTAGCCGCGCATCTGGCCCCAGATCAGCCCCGGGAACTCCTCGTGCAGGGTCTCGTAGTCGAGTCCGAGCTTCTTCAGGGCGGCGGTGCGCATGTTGTTCATGAAGATGTCGGCCTCGCCGATCATCTTCTTCGCGATGGCCAGGCCCTCGGGATCCTTCAGGTTGAGCGACACCCAGTTCTTGTTGGTGTTGTTCAAATCGATGGTGGGATCTTCCGTATCGGTCAGCTCGCAGCCGAAGCCGGGGCCCTGGGTGCGCTGGGTATCGCCGGCGAAGGACTCGATCTTGATGACCTCGGCGCCCATCTCGGACAGGACGCGGACGGTGGCCGGGGCGGCCACGTAGGTGCACATCTCGACGACCTTGATGCCGGCGAGCGGGCCGTAACCGTTGAGCTTCTCGGTGACTGTCATCGGAGCATCTCTCCTTTCATGCAAGTGGTTGGTCGGGCGGTTCGTTTGTTTGCATCCCTATCATCGCAGGGGAAAGAACCCCTATCTACGGACAAAATGAAATATGTGTGTAAAACAGACTCGAAATTGAGTAGAAAATACCACTAGATGGGAAAGTTATCCCTATGCAAACAGGACAACAAAGATATTCTGTTTCAACAAATCAAAGGAGTGGTGTGCTAGGGTCATCGTGTAGAATGCACACTATAGTAAAGAGAAGGGAGCCATAAGATGGACTTCACGCTGACCGACGGGCAGAAGAAGCTCGTCAGCGCCTTTCGCACGTTCGGGGCCGACACCTTCACGCCGGAGCGCGTGGCCAAGTGGTGCCGCGACCAGGGCCTGCCCGATACGGTGATGAAGGAGTTCGTCGATCTGTACTACGAGACCGCCGAGCCGGACATCGCGCCCGATCTGGCCCACAGCCTGCTCTCGCAGGTGCTCATCGTGGAGGAGCTCTCCCGCTGCGCCGGCACGACGCTGCCGTTCCAGAACGACTTGTTCAACCTGCAGATCATGAGCGGGTTCGCCGGGGCCGCCGAGGCCGCCTCCATCGCCGAGGACTATCGCGCCGACGGCCGCCTCATGTTCGCCCTGGCCATCTCCGAGCCCGACGGCGGATCCGACACCATGGCCATGAAGACCTCGTGCCAGACCGTGGACGGCCGACTGCTTCTGAACGGGCGCAAGTCCTATGTGAACAACGGCGAGTACGCCCCCTATATATTGGTGGCCGCCATCGACAAGGACGCGGGGGATACGGGTCGCTACCCGTCGCTGTCCTTCTGGCTCGTGCCCCGCAGCGTGCCCGGCATCAACGCCGTGCCCATCAGCAAGATCGGTCAGTCCATGCTGCCCTTCGCGCTCATCTCCTTCGACGATGTGGAGCTGTCGCCGGAGTGGCGCCTCGATGCGAGTGAGGGAGGGTTCCAGCAGCTGTTTCATCTGCTGGAATACGGACGTGTGCTTTTGTGCGCCTCCAGTTTGGGCATGGCCCAGGCGGCCATGGACGACGCGGTGGCCCACGCGCGCTCGCGCAAGGCCTTCGGCGTGCAGGTGGGGCGCTTCCAGCAGATAGAGACCCTTCTCACCGATATGGAAGTGCGCCTGCGCAACATGCGCTCCATGGTGTACCGGGCGGCGTGGTCCATCGACGCCGCCGACGAGACCGAGCGGCTCGACGTGGCCCTCATGAAGCGCTACGTGCCCGAGGCCTCGGTGCAGGTGGCCTCGGACGCCATGCAGATTCTGGGGGGCCTCGGCTACACCGAGGGCTCGCGCGTGAGCCGCATCTGGGAGGACTGCCGCGGCAATCAGATCGCCGAGGGAACGGACCAGGTGATGGTGTACATCGCCGCGCCCTTGATAATGGAGCACTATAGGTCTTTCTAGAAGCGGCTGTGAGCATTCTTATTAAGTGAACGATCACAAGAAACTGGGGGAAATATTCTCCCAGTTTCTTCTATTCAGGCTCGTGAGCCTGCACGGCGCGCGAAGCGCGGCGGGCAAAAAACCACCCGCTATGCGGGTGCGCGTCGAAGGCTCCGCCCTTGCGTCAAAACGC